>NZ_JBMNDS010000027.1:0-107274 GCF_052543295.1 Streptomyces sp. SAS_270 | reverse complement strand
CCCCCCCCCCCCCCCCCCCCCCCCCCCCCTGACTCACGTGCAGATCAGCCCCTCATACGATCACGAGCATCACCAGCCCTCCTCAGGAGTTCCCTCCATGAAGACGATCGACGAACTTCTCGCCGAAGGCGTGGACGGCAAGCGGGTCTTCGTCCGCGCCGACCTGAACGTGCCGCTGGCGGAAGGCCTCATCACCGACGACGGCCGCATCCGCGCCGTCCTGCCCACCGTCAAGGCCCTCGCGGACGCGGGCGCCAAGGTGGTCGTCGCCTCGCACCTGGGCCGCCCCAAGGGCGCCCCGGACCCGGCCTTCTCGTTGCTGCCCGCCGCCGAGCGGCTCGCCGAACTCCTCGGCGCCCCGGTCGCGTTCGCCCAGGACACCGTTGGCCCCGCCGCCCACGACGCGGTGAACGGTCTTGAGCCCGGCCAGGTCGCGGTCATCGAGAACCTGCGCTTCAACGCCGGTGAGACGTCCAAGGACGACACCGAGCGCGGCGAGTTCGCCGACCGCCTGGCCGCCCTGGCCGATGTCTACGTAGGCGACGGTTTCGGCGCGGTGCACCGCAAGCACGCCTCGGTCTTCGACCTTCCGGCGCGCCTTCCGCACTACGCGGGCTACCTCATCGCCACCGAGGTCGGCGTCCTGAAGAAGCTCACCGACGAGGTGCAGCGCCCCTATGTGGTCGCACTCGGCGGCGCCAAGGTCTCCGACAAGCTCGCCGTCATCGACCAGCTGCTCGGCAGGGCCGACCGCATCCTCATCGGCGGCGGCATGATGTTCACCTTCCTCAAGGCCAAGGGGTACGAGGTCGGCGCCTCCCTCCTCCAGGAGGACCAGCTCCCGGCCGTCAAGGAGTACATCGAGCGCGCGGAGAAGAACGGCGTCGAGCTGATCCTGCCGACCGACGTGCTGGTCGCCGCCGGGTTCCCCGACCTCAAGACCAAGGCCCCTGCCAACCCCGCCACCGTCGCCGTGGACGCCATCCCGGCCGGTCAGATGGGTCTCGACATCGGGCCCGAGTCCCGCAAGCTGTACGCATCGAAGCTCGTCGACGCCGCCACGATCTTCTGGAACGGCCCCATGGGCGTCTTTGAGCACCCCGACTACGCCGAGGGCACCAAGGCGGTCGCCCAGGCCCTCCTCGACTCCCCGGGCTTCACAGTCGTCGGCGGTGGCGACTCCGCCGCGGCCGTCCGCATCCTGGGCTTCGACGAGACCGCATTCGGCCACATCTCGACCGGCGGCGGCGCCTCCCTCGAATACCTCGAGGGCAAGACGCTCCCCGGCCTCGCCGCACTGGAGGACTGACCTTTTATGAGCACGCGCACGCCGCTGATGGCGGGCAACTGGAAGATGAACCTCAACCACCTTGAGGCCATCGCCCACGTCCAGAAGCTCGCCTTCGCCCTGGCCGACAAGGACTACGACGCCGTAGAGGTCGCCGTCCTGCCGCCCTTCACCGACCTGCGCTCCGTGCAGACCCTGGTCGACGGCGACAAGCTCAAGATCAAGTACGGCGCCCAGGACATCTCCGCACAGGACTCCGGCGCCTACACCGGCGAGATCTCCGGCCCGATGCTGGCCAAGCTCAAGTGCACCTACGTGGCGATCGGCCACTCCGAGCGCCGGCAGTACCACGCCGAGACCGACGAGATCGTCAACGCCAAGGTCAAGGCCGCCTACAAGCACGGTCTCACCCCGATCCTGTGTGTCGGCGAGGAGCTGGACGTCCGCGAGGCGGGCAACCACGTCACGCACACGCTCGCGCAGGTCGACGGCGGCCTCAAGGACATCCCCGCCGAGCAGGCCGAGTCCATCGTGATCGCCTACGAGCCGGTCTGGGCCATCGGCACCGGCAAGGTCTGCGGTTCCGACGACGCGCAGGAGGTCTGCGCGGCGATCCGCGGCCGACTCGCCGACCTGTACTCGCAGGAGCTGGCCGACAAGGTCCGCATCCAGTACGGCGGCTCGGTGAAGTCCGGCAACGTCGCGGAGATCATGGCGAAGCCCGACATCGACGGCGCCCTGATCGGCGGCGCGTCGCTCGACGCCGACGAGTTCGTCAAGATCGTCCGCTTCCGCGACCAGTAGGCCGAGCAGTGAGTATGCGGTAGCGGCGATCCGTCGTACCCTTGCGGGGGTCTGGTGTCCTTTCCACGTGCGGCTGTGCCGCGTGGCCACCGGACCCCCGTCGTCCATCCAGTTCCGAGGAAGTTGGTTCAGCCGTGGTTTTGGGGTTCTCGATCGCCCTGATCGTCTTCAGCGGGCTGCTGATGCTGCTCGTGCTGATGCACAAGGGGAAGGGCGGCGGCCTCTCCGACATGTTCGGTGGCGGCATGCAGTCGTCCGTCGGCGGCTCCTCGGTCGCCGAGCGCAACCTCGACCGCATCACCCTGGTGATCGGCCTGCTCTGGTTCGCGTGCATCGTCGTGCTGGGCATCCTGATGAAGGTCAACAACTGACCATCGGCCGACATCGGTCGACCCACATCGGCACAACAGCACATTACGCACGCATATTGCGCACGTAAGGCCCCATGTTCGGTACGCGACGTAAAGCGCGGCCTATCATGGGGCTTGCGTCTAGGTGCGGGGGGTGTAACTCCAACCACTGGACGCGCGTTGGGCCTTACGTAGACTGAGGCGCTCGCAGCGAAGCGTCACGCCGACTCGTTTCGCGGCACCATCACGCAGGGAGTTACGACCGTGGCAAGTGGCAACGCGATCCGAGGAAGCCGGGTCGGGGCGGGGCCGATGGGCGAGGCCGAGCGCGGCGAGTCCGCGCCGCGGCTGCGCATCTCCTTCTGGTGCTCCAACGGGCACGAGACGGTGCCCAGCTTCGCCAGCGACGCGCAGGTCCCCGACACCTGGGACTGCCCGCGCTGCGGCTTCCCCGCCGGACAGGACCGGGACAACCCGCCGGACCCGCCGCGCACCGAGCCGTACAAGACGCACCTCGCGTACGTACGGGAGCGGCGCAGCGACGCGGACGGCGAGGCGATCCTCGCCGAGGCGCTCGCCAAACTGCGGGGCGAAATCTAGAAGTCGAGTATCGGCCGGGCATCCAGGGATGCCTGGCCGATGGTGTTTTGCACGGCCTCCCGCTCGCTCCGAGGCCGATTGTCAGTGGTGCCCTCTACGGTTCTTGAATCAGCGGAACCGGAGGGGGAATTGTGGCAACGGTCGAGGTGCGGGACCTGCGGGTGCCCGCGTGGCGTGGGGGATTCGGGCGGCTGTGGAGTGCCGCCGTGCTCTCCAGCTTCGGAGACGCCCTGCGCGGCGCCGCGTTGCCGCTGCTGGCCGCGACCCTCACCGACGAACCGATGCTCATCGCGTCCGTCACCGCCTGCGGCTATCTCCCCTGGATCATCTTCGGACTGCTCGGCGGAGCCGTCGCCGACCGCGTGGACCAGCGGCGCGCCATGTGGAGCGTGGATGCCGTACGCGGAGTGCTGGTGGCGGGCTTCGCGGCAGCCGTGGCCCTCGGACACGCCTCGATCGCCCTGCTGATCGCGCTCGCCTTCGCACTGACCACCCTGCAGACACTCTTCGACAACGCCTCCACCGCCTTGCTCCCCGCCCTGGTCGACCGGGAGGCGCTGGGCAGCGCCAACGCGCGCCTGATGACGGGGCAGCGGGTGGCCGGAGGCCTGCTCGCAGCGCCGGTCGTGCCCGTGCTGCTCGCCGCGGGCTCGGCTGTCCCCTTCACCGTCGACGCCCTGACCTTCCTCGCCGCCGCCGCGCTGGTGGCGTCGTTGCGCGGCGGAGCGTCCGCACGCGAGCCGAGACCGGCGGGCAGCACTCTGCGCCGGGAGATCGCGGCAGGTCTGGGCGCTCTGTGGCGGGACAGGGCCCTGCGGGGGCTGTGCGTGGCCACGGCCGTCTGCAACATCGGCATGGGCGCCCTCATCGCCACGATCGTGCTCCTGGTCACCGACTGGCTGGACGCGGGCACCGTGGGATACGCGGCGGTGATGACGGCGTACACGGTCGGGAGCCTGGTCGGGGGAGTGGCGAACCGGTGGATCGTCGGACGCCTCGGACGGGTGCGCGGTGTCCTGCTCGCGGGCGGAGTGCAGATCGGCGCACTGGTCGTGATGGGCTCGGTGCGCGACCTGACCGCTCTGGGCGCGAGCATGGCGGTCTTCGGCCTCATGGGCATGGTGTGGAACGTCAACACGACGACGCTCATGCAGGAGCGCAGCCCCGCCGACATGCTCGGCCGCGTCAGCTCGGCCTTCCGGACCCTCGCCGTCGCGGGGGCTCCGGTGGGCGCCCTGCTGGGCGGAGCCGTTGCCACCCTCTGGGGCCTGAACGCCCCGCCGCTGCTCGCCGCCGTGTTCTTCGTCCTCTCCGTCGCCGCGCTGATACCCGCGCTCAAGCCGGACGTATCTGTTGTTGAGCCGGACGACGGCGTGACGACAGCTCACGTCAAGCCCTGATCAATTAGGTTGGGACCGGCAGCGGGGCAAGGTACGCAGCAGCACTCGCAGGAGAGAAGGCGGAAGTCCGAGATGAACGCAGAAAGCCGTACCAGGCTCAACCAGACGCCCGAGTGGGCCGCTCTCGCCAAGCACCGGGAAGAGCTCGGCGAGGTGCAGTTGCGCGAGCTGTTCGCCGCCGATGCGGAGCGCGGCGCGCAGTTCACGCTCCAGGTCGGGGATCTGCACGTCGACTACTCCAAGCAGCTGCTCACCGGGGAGACGCTGCGGCTGCTGCGCGAACTGGCCGCCGCCACCGACGTGTTCGGCCTGCGCGACGCGATGTTCCGCGGCGACAAGATCAACACGACCGAGGACCGCGCCGTGCTGCACACCGCGCTGCGCGCCCCGCGGGACGCCGTGATCGAGGTGGACGGCGAGAACGTGGTGCCGGCCGTGCACGCCGTGCTCGACAAGATGGCCGCCTTCGCGGGGCGCGTGCGCTCCGGTGAGTGGACCGGGCACACCGGCAAGCGCATCAAGAACATCGTCAACGTCGGCATCGGAGGCTCCGACCTCGGCCCGGCGATGGCGTACGAGGCGCTGCGCTCCTTCACCGACCGCGGCCTCACCGTCCGCTTCGTGTCGAACGTGGACGGCGCCGACCTGCACGAGGCCGTGCACGACCTGGACGCGGCCGAGACGCTGTTCGTCATCGCCTCGAAGACCTTCACCACCATCGAGACGATCACCAACGCCACCTCGGCGCGCAACTGGCTGCTGACCGAGCTGAAGGCCGGTCAGGACGCCGTGGCGAAGCACTTCGTGGCGCTGTCGACCAACGCCGAGAAGGTCGCCGACTTCGGTATCGACACGGCCAACATGTTCGAGTTCTGGGACTGGGTCGGCGGGCGGTACTCGTACGACTCGGCGATCGGCCTGTCCCTGATGATCGCCATCGGCCCGGACCGCTTCCGCGAGATGCTCGACGGCTTCCACCTCGTCGACGAGCACTTCCGCACCGCGCCCGCCGAGTCCAACGTGCCGCTGCTGCTCGGCCTGTTGGGCATCTGGTACGGCAACTTCCACGACGCCCAGTCGCACGCCGTGCTGCCGTACTCGCACTACCTCTCCAAGTTCACCGCCTATCTGCAGCAGCTGGACATGGAGTCCAACGGCAAGTACGTGGGCCGGGACGGCCGCGAGGTCGAGTGGCAGACCGGACCTGTCGTGTGGGGCACGCCGGGCACCAACGGGCAGCACGCCTACTACCAACTCATCCACCAGGGCACCAAGTTGATCCCGGCGGACTTCATCGGCTTCGCCGAGCCGGTCGCCGATCTGCAGCCCGGCCTGGTGGCCCAGCACGACCTGCTGATGGCGAACTTCTTCGCGCAGACCCAGGCGCTGGCCTTCGGCAAGACCCCGGACGAGGTCCGCGCGGAGGGGGTCCCCGAGGAGCTGGTGCCGCACAAGACGTTCAAGGGCAACCACCCGACGACGACGATCCTCGCGAAGGAACTGACGCCGTCGGTGCTCGGCCAGCTGATCGCCCTCTACGAACACAAGGTGTTCGTCCAGGGCGCCGTGTGGAACATCGACTCCTTCGACCAGTGGGGTGTCGAGCTCGGAAAGGTCCTCGCCAAGCGCGTCGAGCCCGCGCTCACCGAGGGCGCGGACGTGCCCGGGCTGGACGGGTCGACGACGGCACTCGTCGCCAAGTACCGGGAACTGCGCGGCCGTTAGCCGGCGTCCGATCGGGAGGGGAAGCGGGCGGCGGGAGTCCCTCCGCTTCCCCTGAGATCCCGGAGGATCACGCAGCGACGACTCGGGGGAGCGAAAGTTGGCACGCACGCGCGGGAACTGGATGAGCGACAGGATCACGCTGCACTCGATCCTGCAGCCGAAACAGGTGGCGCAGGCGCTGTACCACCCGGTATGGATCCCTGCGTCGGTGGATCCGTCCGTGGACCGACTCAAGAAGGCACGCATCATCGCCGGAGCCGTCGCGGCCTTCGGCGTGTACACCTTCGTGCAGCGGAAGTTCAACTTCGACGAAGTGCTGGAGAACATGCTGACGGCGTCCGTCGTCGTGCTGTTCATCACGCCGCTGTCGGTCGGCGTGATGCTCTTCGTGTGGCGGCGCACCGGAACGGTCCGCCAGATGCGGGTGCCACTCTTCAACTCGCTCAAGCTGCTGCTGTTCTTCATCGGCTCGGTCGTCGGCCTGGTGTTCCTGTGGGTGGGCACGACCGCGCTCGGGGGCTTCTGGCTGGTGCCGCTGGGCTTCACGGCGCTCTGGCTGACCGGCATGGTGGCCTACGGGGCGGTGCAGGTCTCCGGGAACTTCTTCGGCACGGCCGTCGTCCACCGGTGCCTGCCCCCGCTGCTCGCCACGATCACGACCTGGCTGATGGCGCTCCCGGACCTGCTCACCGGCGACCTGCACGGGCTCAGCTTCAAGATGGGCATCGTGTTCATCCTCGGGGCGCCGGTGACGGTCACGGCCATAGCCATGCTGGAGATGCGCCGGCTCAAGCGGCGCTACGGCATCCGGCTGAGCGCGCACCCTGCGACCCTGCCGCAGCCGCGGCCCGCGTACACACCGGTCAACAACGGGTTCATGCCGCCGCAGGGACACCCGTACCCGCCCGGGAATCCGTACGGCGCCGGACATCCCTACGCGCCGCACCCGCAGGGCAGTCCCTATCCGCCCGGATCACCGAACCCGTACGGCCAGGGACCCTACGGCCCGGGGCCCTACGGGAGCTGACCGGGCTCAGGCCATCGCGCTCAGCGTGTCCGCGAGTCGGCGGCGGCCCGCCCGTGCCGCCGGCAGGGCGGCGAGCGCGGTGGCGCCCAGCACGGCGGACGCGGCGAAGAGCAGCAGCAGAGAGACGGACGGAGCCTGGGCGATCCCGGCGCCGATGCCGCTCGACCGCCCCTGGGCGTCGATCAGCCAGTACCCCACAGGCACGCCCAGCGCGGTGCCGACGAGCACCGCGGCCAGGGCCGTGCAGCCGGTCGACGCCATGGTGACCGCGGTGATCTGCCGCGGGGACAGCCCGATCGCCTTCAGCGCCAGCAGATCCCGCTCGCCCTCGCGCACCGTGCCGCCGATCGCGGTGAGCAGTTCGATCAGCCCGATCAGGGCCAGTACGGCGATCAGCCCGACCACGACCCCGCGCAGCGGCGAGAGCCCGTCGGCCGGATTCGTCACCTCGTGCACGTCGACATGTCCGTGCCCGGCCCTCGCAAGCCCGGCGGCGACGGAGTGCGCATCGGCGCCGGCACGCAACTGCACCTGGTAGAGGGTCGGCCGCAGGGCCGGGTCGTTCTCGCGGAGGGTGTCGAGCGAGGTGGAGATGACCCGGCCGGCGTTCTCCGGCTCCAGACTGCGCCCCACGATGTGCAGGATCTGCGGCTGCTCGCCCACCGTGATCCGCACCCAGTCCCCGACCCGCACATCCATCAGGTCGAGCAGCCCCTGACCGGCCACCGCCTCGTCGCGCTCGCGCGCGGCGCGCCCCTCGGCCAGCGAGAACGGGTACGGGTCCGCGCGCGTGCCGAGGCCGCGCAGCGCGATGGTGCCCGTCTGGCCCGGGACCAGCGCCGCCACCTCGACACCCGGGTGGACGGCGGCGACCCGCGGATCGCGGGCCAGCAGCTTCCGGGCCGCCGGGTCGTCCAGGCTGTCGTCGGTCCGTACGGTGAGCGCGGCCGCGAGGCCGACCTGCTCGGGCCTGCTCTGGAAGCGGTCGATCGTGGTCCATGCGCTCAGCGCCACCACGATCAGCAGCAGCGGCAGCGCGAGCCGCGCCACCGTGGCCAGCGAACGCGGCCGCCGGGTGAACGCCTTGTGCCAGCCCAGGACCAGCGCGGGCGACAGCCGAAGACCGAACGCGCGCAGCCCGAGCGCCCGGCGCGCCACGCCCGACAGACGCCCTGCGGGCGGCGCCGCGGCCCGCAGTACGGGCACCGGAGTCACCCGCCCGGCCCGCCACGCCGCGAGGGCGGTCGTGGCCCCGATGAACAGCACCGCCGTCACAGGCACCGCCAACAGCACCGCGGTGTGGCCCGGCAGCCCCTGCCACACCCCGACCGCGTCCCCGAGACGCCCGGGAACCCGGCTGCCCAGCGCCTGCGTGAGCGCGGCGGCGACCAGCGCGCCCAGCAGGGCGAACGCCACATGCTGGAGCAGGAAGATGCGCACGACCTGGCCGGGCGTGAAGCCGATCGCCTTCAGCACCGAGATGTCCCGCAGATGACCGCGGATGCGGGTACCGATCGCCCCGTGCACGGCGAGCGCGGCGGCGACCAGGGCACCCAGGCCGAACAGCCCCAGGACCTGGCCGAGCAGCCGGTTGTCGCCCTGCGCCTCGGCACGCGCCTGCTTCCAGTTGTCGACCTCGGTGACCGCTCCGGCACCGAGAAGGGTGACGGCCCGCTGGATGACGTAGTCCGTGTCCCCGGGATCGTCCAGCCGCAGCCCGATGACCTGGCCCCCGCCGCTTGCGGCGGTGCGACCCACGGCGGAGGGGAGGGCCCAGACGAGCCCGGAGCGCTCCCCTGGGCGGTAGTGGGGCTCGGCGCTGTCGGCGACGCCCAGCACGGTCAGGGTGCGGCCGGTGCCGGGCAGGGTGAGGGTGTCTCCGGGCGCCGCCCACAGCGCACGGGCGAGGCTGCTCTCCAGCACCACCCCGTCCGGGGCGGTGGGGTCGAGCCAGTTGCCGGAGGTCATCAGCGGGCGCCCGGTGGCGGGCGGCTCGACGGTGCCGCGCAGCTCGACGGAGGCGCGGGTGCCGCGGGAGGCGACCGTCGCGGAGGCGGTGGGGTACGGGCCCGCCACCGGTCCGACGCCGTCCAGCTTCGCGAGGCGGGCCGCGTCGGCCGACGGGCCGGTGTGGATCCACACATGGGCGCCGTGCGACTGGGAGAACACCCGCTGCCAGGGGTTGGTCGCGTATCCGAAGAGCGCCGCGGCGAGCAGCAGCGAGACGACGATGCCCGCGGTGGCGAGCACGATGAACAGCGCCTCGCCGCGGTGCGTCCGCAGATCCGAGTGCGCCCAGCGCAGAGTGGCCCGCACGCCGCCTCAGCCTCCCGGCCCGCGTACGACGGAGGACTCGCCTACGACGGAGGACTCGCCTACGGGGGAAGACCCACGTACGACAGAAACCCGGTTCCCCGCCCGATGGTCGCGCACGCCGGCTCAGTCCTTCAGTTCCAGCAAGCCGGACACACCGGAGATCCCGGTGCCGGACGACGGCGCCGCGTCCAGTTCCGCGTCGTCGGCGATCCGGCCGTCGAAGAAGCTGATCACCCGGTCCGCGGCGCTCGCGAGCCGTGCGTCATGGGTGACCAGCAGGATGGTCTGGCCGCGCCCGTGAAAGCGGGACAGCAGCCGCATGACCTCGCGCGTGCCCTTGCTGTCGAGGCTCCCCGCCGGCTCGTCGGCCAGCAGCAGGGGCGGATGGTTGACCAGGGCCCGGGCCAGCGCGACCCGCTGCTGCTCGCCGCCCGACAGCTCGCCCGGCATGCTGCGCTCCTTGCCCGTGAGGCCCAGCTCGGCAAGCAGCTCCTCGCGCTCGGCGCGCGCCCGCTTGGGGGAGACCCCGGCGAGCAGGGCGGGCAGCTCGACGTTGTCGGCGACCGACAGGTTCGACACCAGGTTGAAGAACTGGAAGACGATCCCGATACGGCGTCGGCGCTCGACCGCCCAGCGGGCCTCGCCGTAGGCGTCGGTGCACTCGCCGTCGAGCCAGATGCTGCCCGAGTCGGGTCGCTGGAGCCCGCCCAGCAGATGCAGCAGGGTCGACTTCCCCGCGCCGGACGGGCCGGTGACGGCGACGAACTCACCCTGCCTCAGCGCGAGGTCCACGCCGCGCACGGCATGCGCGGGCGCACCCTCGCCGTGGTGGGTCTTCACCAGACCCTCGGCGCGCAGCAAAGGAGCGGTGTGGCTCATTCCGGCTCCTCCAACTCCTCCTGGCACCGCTCCAGCCAGTCGAGGTCGGCCTGCAGGTGCAGCATGGCGCCCTCGATGAGCAGCTGGGCGATGCGGTTGTCCCGGTTCTCGGCGGCGGCGAGTTTCGACAGGTTGCGCATGGTGTTCAGATACTGGCGGCGCTGCCTGTTGATGAGGGCTATCCGGTCGGCGAGACCGGTGGTGGGTGCCAGGGCGAGCTTCATGAAGAACTCGTCCCGCACCCGCGGCTCGTCCGCCGTCTCCTCGTACCAGGCGCGCAGCGCTTCCCGCCCGGCATCGGTGAGGTGGTAGATCTTCTTGTTGGGCCGGCTCGACTGCTCGACTTCCTCGCCCTCGATCAGTCCCGACTTCTCGAGGCGGCCGAGGGTCACATAGATCTGGCCGACGTTCGGCTGAGGGTACGCGGAGCCCAGCATCTGCTCAAGGTCCTGCTTGAGCTCGTAGCCGTGGGCCGGCCCCCGCGCCAGCAGGGCCAGGAGGGCCAGCCGCACTCGCGCTCTCCATCCTCGCGTTCTTGTGGTCGGTCGCGGGTCGCCGGACCGGAGGCCGATGTGCCGCAGGCCCTAGTATCGCCCATACCTAACAGGTATACATGGCCTCTGACGCCGAGCGAAGATGCTTGGCGCCGGTGTACGTGTACAGGGAGGAACCTATGCGGTGGATACGCGCCGCCGGTAGGGGCCTCCTGGTCGTTGCGGTCGTCCTGAGCGGTTACGTGGCCTCCGGGGCAGGGGTCGGTGGGGCCCGCGCGGGCGGCCGGGGCCCCCTCACGCTGGCCACCGCGGGCGATCTCACCAACTATCTGGGCCCGCTCCTCGACGACTGGAACCGCACCCACCCCGGTGAGAAGGTCACCCTCGTCGAACTGCCGGACTCCGCCGACGAGACCCACGCGCAGATGACGACCGACCTGCGCGGCGGCGACCGCGGCCGCTTCGACGTCCTCAACATCGACGTCGCCTGGACCTCGGAGTTCGCCGCCGCGGGCTGGATATCCCCGCTGGAGCGAGCCAGGTTCCCGCTCGACAGCTTCCTGCAGCCGGTCGTCGACACCGCGAGGTACGAGGGAAGGCTGTACGCCGTCCCGTACGTCACCAACGCGGGCCTCCTCCTCTACCGCAAGGACATCCTGGTCAAGGAGGGCGTCGCGCCGCCGCGCACCTGGGCCGAGCTGGAGCACGAGGCCAGGACCCTGGCACCGAAGTACGGCCTCGACGGCTACGCCGGCCAGTTCCTGCCGTACGAGGGCCTGACCGTGAACGCGGCCGAGGCGGTCTACTCGGCGGGCGGCACGATCCTCGGCGACGAGGGCGAACGCGTCACGGTGAACTCCGCCGCCGCCCGCGAGGGCATCGGGTTCCTCGCCCGCGGGGTGCGCGACGGCTGGATCCCGAAGAAGGCGCTGACGTACAAGGAAGAGGAGTCCAAGCAGGCCTTCCAGGACGGGCACCTGCTCTTCCTTCGCAACTGGCCGTACGCCTACGTCGGCGCCTCCGCGAAGGGCTCCGCCGTCGCCGGGAAGGTCGGCGCGGTGCCCCTGCCAGGACCCGACGGACCGGGCACGAGCGTCCTCGGCGGCTCCAACCTCGCGGTCAACAGCCACGCCCGGCACCCGGACTCGGCGCGACGGCTCATCGCCTACCTCACGAGCGCGCCGGTGCAGCGGCAGGTGCTGACCAAGGGGGCGCTGCCCCCCGTAAGGGCCGCGCTCTACGAGGATCCGGAGCTGATCCGGAAGTTCCCCTACCTGCCGACGCTGCGGGAGAGTGTGCTCGCCGCCGCCCCGCGCCCCAAGAGCCCGCACTACGACCAGGTCAGCCTGGCCGTGCAGGCCGTCGTGCACGACGCGCTGACGGGGTACGAGACGCCGGAGTCGGCGGTACGGCGGCTGGCCCGGGAGCTGGCCGCGATCTCGCGACGCTAGTTACCTGTTAGGTATCAGAGGGGTCTCGTAAGGCCCCTGAACCTGCCAAAAATACAGGACATAAGCGTCCATAGCATTTCGTCTTCCTGTCTACTCGTTGACACCCCGGCAACATGTCTACCTAACATGCATGCATAACGGCTGGCACAAACAGACAGGTCGACGGGTGTCTCTCAACACGCACCGCTGGTGGCGCGACGCAGTGATCTACCAGGTGTACGTCCGCAGCTTCCTGGACAGCACCGGTGACGGCATCGGCGACCTCGCCGGAGTCCGGGCGGGACTGCCCTACCTCAAGAAACTCGGGGTCGACGGCATCTGGCTGAGCCCCTTCTACCCCTCGCCGCAGCACGACCACGGCTACGACGTCGCCGACTACCGCGACGTGGACCCGCTCTTCGGCGACCTCGCCGAGTTCGACCTGCTGATGACCGACGCCCGCCGGCTCGGCATCAAGGTGCTCCTCGACATCGTCCCCAACCACTGCTCCAGCGAGCACCCCTGGTTCCGCGAGGCGCTCGCCGCAGCGCCCGGCAGCCCGGCCCGCGCCCGCTTCCACATCGCCGACGGCCGTGGCCCGGGCGGCGCCGAGCCGCCGAACAACTGGCATGCCATGTTCGGCGGCCCCGCCTGGTCCCGGATCACCGAACCGGACGGCACACCCGGCCAGTGGTACCTGCACATGTTCACGCCCGAGCAGCCCGACTGGAACTGGCGCGAGCCCGCGGTCGGCGCCCACTTCGAGGACGTCCTGCGCTTCTGGCTCGACCGCGGGGTCGACGGCTTCCGCATCGACGTGGCCGCCGGGCTCTTCAAGCACCCCCACCTGCCCGACTCCGACGACCCCGAGGCCGACGCCCGCACCCGCGACTCGGTCAACCCGCTCGCCTGGAACCAGCCCGAGGTGCACGACGTGTGGCGGCACTGGCGCGCGGTGTGCGAGGAGTACACCGCCCGCGACGGCCAGGAGCGGCTGCTCGTCGGCGAGGTCTCCGTGCCGACCGCCCGCGAGCACGCCGAGTACGTCCGCCACGACGAACTCCACCAGGCCTTCTTCTTCGACCTGCTCAGCGCCCCCTGGGACCCCGACGCCTTCCGCAAGGTCATCGCCGAGGCCATGCAGGACATCGCGGGCACCGGCTCCACCGTCACCTGGGTCCTCAACAACCACGACCAGGTCCGCACGGTCACCCGCTACGGCGAACCGGCCACCGAGGGCAGCGGCCTCGGCGCCGCCCGGGCCCGCGCCGCCGCACTGCTGATGCTGGCGCTGCCCGGAGCCGCGTACATCTACCAGGGCGAGGAGCTCGGCCTGCCCGAGGTCGTCGACCTGCCCGACGACGTGCTCACCGACCCGATCTTCCACCGCACCGGAAGCCGCGCCCGCATCCGCGACGGCTGCCGCGTCCCGCTGCCGTGGTCGGGGCAGGCCTCACCGTTCGGCTTCACGCCGGGCGCCGAGAGCGCCAAGCCGTGGCTGCCGCAGCCCGCCTATTTCGCCGAGTACGCCACCGACCGCGCCCTCGCCGACACCCGCTCCTTCTGGCACCTGTACCGCGACGGGCTCCAACTCCGCTCCGGACTGCCCCAGTTGGGCGAGGGCGAGCTGCGCTGGCTGGATACCCCGCCAGGCGTCCTCGGCTTCGTGCGCGGCGACGGCCTGGTCTGCGCCGTCAACTTCGGTACGGCGCCCACGCCCGCGCCCGTGGCCGGCACCCCTCTGCTGTCCAGCGGCCCCTGTGCCCCCGGCGTCCTGCCGGGCTCCACGGCCGCCTGGTGGATCAGCGACTCCAGCAATCCCTGACCCACCCATCCCTGAGCCTCCGTCAGTTCTGCACCCCTCGAAGGGACATCAACGATGATGCGACGATGTACCACCCTGCTCACGAGCTGCACCGCCCTCGCCCTGACCTTCGGCGCCACCGCCTGCGGAGGCGGCCCCGTCTCCGCGGGCGGCGGCGACAAGCCGCTCAGCGGCCAGACGGTCGATGTCGCCGGTGTCTGGTCCGGCAGCGAGCAGAAGAACTTCCAGAAGGTCCTGGACGCCTTCACCGAGAAGACCGGCGCCAAGACGCAGTTCACCTCCACCGGGGACAACGTCTCCACCGTCGTCGGCAGCAAGATCGAGGGTGGCAACGCCCCCGACGTGGTGATGGTTCCGCAGGTCGGCGTGCTCCAGCAGTTCGCGAAGAAGGGCTGGCTCAAGCCGCTGTCCAAGACCACGCAGCAGTCCGTCGACGCCGGCTACGCGAGCGTGTGGAAGAACTACGGCAGCGTCGACGGCACTCTGTACGGCCTCTACTTCAAGGCCGCCCACAAGTCGACCGTCTGGTACAGCCCCGCCGCCCTCGACCAGGCGGGCGTCAAGCCGCCGACGACGTACGACGCCATGCTGAAGGCCGGGCACACCGTCTCCGACTCGGGCCTCGCGGCGTTCTCCGTCGCCGGACAGGACGGCTGGACCCTCACCGACTGGTTCGAGAACATCTACCTCTCCCAGGCCGGACCCGAGAAGTACGACGCCCTGGCCGCCCACAAGATCAAGTGGACCGACCCGACGGTCGTCGACGCCCTCACCACGCTCGGCAAGCTGTTCAAGGACAAGCAGCTGATAGCCGGCGGCCGGAAGGGCGCCCTGAACACCGACTTCCCGGGCTCGGTCGAGAAGGTCTTCGGACCCAAGGCCGAGGCGGGCATGGTCTACGAGGGCGACTTCGTCGCCGGGGTCGCCAAGGACCAGTTCGGCAGGAAGATCGGCCAGGACGCAGACTTCTTCCCCTTCCCCGCGGTCGGCGGCGGCAAGGCACCCGTGGTCAGCGGCGGCGACGCGGCGGTCGTCCTCAAGGACGGCAAGAACCAGAAGGCCGGTATGGCGCTCCTGGAGTACCTGGCGACCCCCGAGGCGTCCGCCGTCTGGGCGAAGGCGGGCGGCTTCCTCTCCCCGAACAAGAAGCTCGCCCTCACCTCCTACGGCGACGACGTCACCCGCGAGACCGCCAAGTCCCTCGTCGCCGCCGGGGACTCGGTCCGCTTCGACATGTCCGACCAGGCCCCGGCCGCGTTCGGCGGCACCAAGGGAGCGGGCGAGTGGAAGCTCCTGCAGGACTTCCTGCGCGACCCGTCCGACCCGAAGGGGACCGCGGCGAAGCTGGAGAACGCGGCGGCCAAGGCCTACCAGGACTGATCACCGTGACCAGCACTCTCGTGAAAGAGACGAGCCCCCCGGCCGCCACGCCCGTGGCCGACCGCAGACGCCGGGCCAGGCGGCGCGGGCGGATCGTCGCCGCGCTCTTCGTCCTCCCGGCCCTGCTCCTGCTCGGCGCGCTCGTCGTCTACCCCGTGCTCTTCTCTGTCGGCCGCAGCTTCTTCGACGCCTCCGGCACCCGGTTCGTGGGCGGCGACAACTACGCCGAGATGTTCCGCGACCCCGCCACGCTCAAGGCCGTCCGCAACACCGTCGTCTGGGTGGTCGTGGCCCCGGCTCTGCTGACGGGGCTCGGCCTGATCCTCGCCGTCCTGGTGGAGAAGGTCCGCTGGGCCACCGCCTTCAAGCTCCTGCTTTTCATGCCCATGGCGGTCTCCTTCCTCGCCGCCGGCATCATCTTCCGCCTCGCCTACGACGAGGACCCGGACAAGGGTGTCCTCAACGCCGCGGTGGTCGGCCTGCACGACGCGTTCCAGGGGACCTCGTCGTACCCGACCGCCCGTGCGCGCGACGGGCACGGCCTGACCGAGGGCGCCGACGGCTCGTACGGTACGAGCGCCACCGCGTCGCCGGGCCACACCGTCGGCCTCGGGCTGGTGGGAGTCCTCCCCGGCGACCTGCCGAAGGACGCGAAGCCCGCGTACCCGGCCGCCGGGCGCAAGGCCGCCCCGGACGAACTCCGCGGCGTCGTCTACCTGGACTTCACGCCCGGCGGGGGAGGGGCGCAGGGCAAGGTCGACCGGGCCGAGAGCGGACTGCCGGGGGTGAAGGTCGAGGCGGTGCGCGACGGGAAAACGGTCGCCGGCACCACGACCGCGGCCGACGGGTCCTTCCGCTTCACGGACCTGGACTCCGGCGCGCCGTATGCCCTGCGGCTGCCCGCGTCGAACTTCGCGCCGCCCTACGAGGGCGTCTCCTGGCTCGGCCCGGCGCTCGTCACCCCGGCCATCATCGGCGCGTACCTCTGGATCTGGACCGGCTTCGCCATGGTCCTGATCGGCGCCGGGCTCGCCGCACTGCCGCGCGACGCACTGGAGGCGGCCCGGATGGACGGCGCGAACGAATGGCAGATCTTCCGCCGGATCACCGTGCCGCTGCTCGCCCCCGTGCTCACCGTGGTCTTCGTGACCCTGGTGATCAACGTGATGAAGGTCTTCGACCTCGTCTACATCATCGCCCCCGGTCCCGTGCAGGAGGACGCCACCGTGCTGGCCACGCAGATGTGGCTGGTGTCCTTCGGCGGCGGCAACAACCAGGGCCTGGGCAGCGCACTCGGCGTCCTGCTGCTGCTTCTGGTGGTCCCCGCCATGGTCTTCAACGTCCGCCGCTTCCGAAGGAGTCAACGATGAACGCGCTCAGGCGGGGGCTCGGCAACAGCCTGGTGCAGGCGTTCCTCGTGCTGGTCGGACTGGTCTGGCTCACCCCGCTCGCCGGGCTGTTCCTCTCCTCGCTGCGCTCCGCGCAGGACCAGGCGAGCGGCGGCTGGTGGACTTCGCTCGCCAGTCCCGGGCAGCTGTCCTTCGACAACTACTCGGCGCTGCTGGGCAATTCGGGCATGACCCGGGCCTTCTGGAACACGGTGCTGATCTCGGTGCCGACCACGACACTCGTCGTCGTCATCGCCGCGCTCGCCGGATACGCCTTCGCCTGGCTGGAGTTCCCGCTGCGGGAGCCGCTCTTCCTGCTCGTGGTCGCGCTGTTGGTGGTGCCCGTGCAGATCGGCCTGCTGCCGGTGGCCAAACTCTTCGGGCAGCTCGGTCTGTTCGGCACGATTCCCGGCGTCGTCCTCTTCCACGTCGCCTACGGGCTGCCGTTCGCCGTCTTCCTGCTGCGCAACTACTTCGCCGAGATGCCGAAGGAGATGCTGGAGGCGGCTCGGATGGACGGGGGCACCGAGTGGCGCATCTTCACCCGGCTCGTCCTGCCCGTCGGGCGGCCGGCCATCGCCAGCCTCGCGATCTTCCAGTTCCTGTGGGTGTGGAACGACATGCTCGTCGCGCTGCTCTTCGCCGACAGCTCCTCGCAGCCGTTGACGGTTGAACTCCAGTCTCAGATACGCCAGTTCGGCAGCAACATCGACGTGCTCGCGCCGGGGGCGTTTCTGTCCCTGGTGGTGCCGGTGGTCGTCTTCTTCGCCTTCCAGCGGCACTTCGTGCAGGGAGTGATGGCGGGGTCGGTGAAGTAGCGAACCGGGGCCGGGGGGAGGTTTTTCGCCCCCTCCGCCCCTGCCCTTCCCGTCTTCCGGGGCTCCGCCCCTGGACCCCCGCTCCTCAAACGCCGGAGGGGCTGAATTTCCACGCCGGCCGGAGAGTTTTCAGCCCGTCCGGCGTTTGAGGACGAGCGCGAAGCGCGATGCAGGGGGAGAGGGGGCGCAGCCCCCAGGACAACGGGCAGGGTAGGGGCGGAGGGGGCGAAAACCCTCCCCCGCCACCCCCCACCTCAGGGTGAAGCCGGCGGATACAGCGACCGTGGCAGCTGGGACGCCGCCGCGGCGTCCAGGAGCCACAGGGTGCGGGCACGCCCGTACGCCCCCGCGGCAGGCGCCTGTACCTCGCCCGCCCCCGACAGGGCGATCGCCGCGGCCTGCGCCTTGTCCTCGCCGGCCGCGAGGAGCCACACCTCACGAGCGGCCCGGATCGCGGGCAGCGTGAGCGACACCCGCGTGGGCGGCGGCTTCGGCGCACCGTGCACGCCGACCACCATCCGCCCCGTCTCCCGCACCGCGGGCAACTCCGGGAAGAGCGAGGCCACATGGGTGTCCGGCCCGACGCCCAGCATCAGCACGTCGAAGGTCGGCACGGAACCGTGGTTCTCGGGGCCGGCGGCGAGCGCCAGCTCCTCCGCGTACGCGGCAGCCGCCGCATCCGCGTCGGCGCCGTAGGGACCGTTCGACGCGGGCATGGCATGCACCCGCTTGGGATCCAGCGGCACCGAGTCCAGCAGGGCCTCGCGGGCCTGCGTGACATTGCGCTCGGGGTCGCCCTCGGGCAGGAACCGCTCGTCGCCCCACCACAGGTCGAGGCGGCCCCAGTCGATGGCGTCCCGGGCGGGCGCAGCGGCCAGCGCGGCGAGCAGCCCGTTGCCGTTGCGGCCGCCGGTGAGGACCACGGAGGCGTAGCCGCGCGAGGCCTGCGCGTCCACGACCTTCGTGATCAGCCGGGCGGCGGCCGCCTGGGCCATCAGCTCCTTGTCACGGTGGACGACGAGCTGCGGAGTACTCACTTCGCGGCCGCCTTCTTGGCCGGAGCCCGCTTGGCGGCGGCCTTCTTCGCCGGCGCCTTCGCGGCGGTCGCGACGGAGGCGCCCCCCGCCTCCGTCGCCTCGGACGTGGCCTCCGCCGCGGTGACGGTCAGCCGGTCCACGCCGAACCGCAGCGCCGAGGCGTAGGTGTCGTCCGGGTCGAGCCGGCGCAGCTCCTCCGCGATCAGCTCGGCCGTGTCACGGCGCTTGAGCGCCACCGCACGGTCGGGCTGGCCCTGGATGGAGAGCGTGGCGAGCGTTCCGTCCGCGCGGTCCAGGACGATCGGGCCGCAACTCGTGCCCATCCGGACGGAGGTGAGGCCGGGACCGGAGGACAGGGAACGCCTGACGGGGACGTCGAGGCGGTCCGCCAGCCACATCGCGAGCAGCTCGCAGCTGGGGTTGAACTCCTCGCCCTCCACCTCGACCTCCTCGACCTGGCAGGTGACCTGGTCGAGGGCGGCGGCCAGCATCGAGCGCCACGGCGTGATGCGGGTCCACGCGAGGTCGGTGTCACCCGGCGTGTAGGCGTCGGCGCGGGCGCTCAGCTCCCGCACCGGGGTCTCGGCCGCGTAGGTGTCGGTGACCCGGCGCTGGGCGAGCGCGCCGAGCGGGTCCCGCGCCGGGTCGAGCGGCGCGTTCACCGGCCACCAGACGACGACTGGGGCGTCCGGCAGCAGAAGCGGAAGGACCACCGACTGGGCGTGGTTGACCACCTCGCCGTACAGCCGCAGGACGACCGTCTCGCCGGTGCCCGCCTCCACGCCCACCCGCACCTCGGCGTCGAGGCGCGACTTCGTGCGGTCGCGGGGCGAGCGGGAGACACGCTTGACCACCACGAGGGTGCGCGAGGGGTGCTCGCGCGAGGCCTCGTTGGCCGCCTTGAGGGCGTCGTAGGCGTTCTCCTCGTCGGTGACGATGACGAGGGTGAGGACCATGCCGACGGCGGGGGTGCCGATGGCGCGGCGGCCCTGCACGAGCGCCTTGTTGATCTTGCTGGCCGTGGTGTCCGTCAGGTCTATCTTCATGGGCGACGCCAGCTCCGTCCGTCTCGCTCCAGCATCTGGTCCGCCTCGACGGGCCCCCACGTTCCGGACGGGTACTGCGCGGGCTTGCCGTGCTTGTCCCAGTACTGCTCGATCGGGTCGAGGATCTTCCAGGACAGCTCGACCTCCTCCGTACGCGGGAAGAGGTTCGAGTCGCCGAGCAGCACGTCCAGGATGAGCCGCTCGTACGCCTCCGGGCTCGACTCCGTGAACGACTCGCCGTAGGCGAAGTCCATGGACACGTCCCGGATCTCCATCGAGGTGCCGGGCACCTTGGAGCCGAAGCGGACCGTGATGCCCTCGTCCGGCTGGACGCGGATGACGATCGCGTTCTGGCCGAGCTCCTCCGTCGCCGTGTGGTCGAAGGGGGAGTGCGGGGCGCGCTGGAAGACCACCGCGATCTCGGTGACGCGGCGGCCCAGGCGCTTGCCGGTGCGCAGGTAGAAGGGGACGCCCGCCCAGCGGCGGTTGTCGACCTCGACCTTGATGGCCGCGTAGGTGTCGGTCTTCGACTTGGGGTCGATGCCGTCTTCCTGGAGGTAGCCGACTGCCTTCTCGCCGCCCTGCCAGCCGGTCGCGTACTGCCCGCGGACGGTGTCCTTGCCCAGGTCCTTGGGCAGCTTCACCGCGCCGAGCACCTTGGTCTTCTCGGCGGCGAGCGCGTCCGCGTCGAAGGAGGCGGGCTCCTCCATCGCGGTCAGGGCCATCAGCTGGAGCAGGTGGTTCTGGATGACGTCACGGGCGGCGCCGATGCCGTCGTAGTAGCCGGCGCGGCCGCCGATGCCGATGTCCTCGGCCATGGTGATCTGCACGTGGTCGACGTACGACCGGTTCCAGATCGGCTCGAACATCTGGTTGGCGAAGCGCAGCGCCAGGATGTTCTGGACCGTCTCCTTGCCCAGGTAGTGGTCGATGCGGAAGACCTGGTCCGGGGCGAAGACCTCCTCGACGGTCGTGTTGAGGTCCTCGGCCGACTGGAGGTCGTGACCGAAGGGCTTCTCGATGACCGCGCGGCGCCAGGAACCGCCCTCCTGGTCGGCCAGCCGGTGCTTCTTCAGCTGCTGGATGACCACCGGGAAGGCGGACGGCGGCACCGACAGATAGAAGGCGAAGTTGCCGCCCGTGCCCTGCGCCTTGTCCAGTTCCTCGATCGTGTCGCGCAGCCGCTCGAAGGCGTCGTCGTCGTCGAAGGTGCCCTGGACGAAGCGCATCCCCTGGATGAGCTGGTGCCAGACCTCCTCGCGGAACTCCGTGCGCGCGTGCTCCTTGACGGCGTCGTGGACCTCCTGCGCGAAGTCCTCGTTCGCCCACTCGCGGCGGGCGAACCCGACGAGCGAGAAGCCCGGCGGGAGCAGACCGCGGTTCGCCAGGTCGTACACGGCGGGCATCAGCTTTTTACGTGACAAATCGCCCGTAACGCCGAAGATCACCAGGCCCGACGGCCCCGCGATACGCGGGAGCCGTCGGTCCGCGGCGTCACGGAGCGGATTCGCTCCGGTGACGGGGGAAGGTGACAAGGTTTCAGCCCTCCGAGGGGGCGAGGCGCTGGAGCTCCGCCTCGGTCGACTTGAGCAGGTCGTTCCAGGACGCCTCGAACTTCTCGACGCCCTCGTCCTCCAGCAGCTGGACCACGTCGTCGTAGGAGATCCCGAGCTTCTCGACGGCGTCGATCTCGGCGCGCGCCTGCTCGTAGGTACCGGCGATGGTGTTGCCGGTGATCTGCCCGTGGTCCTCGGCGGCGAACAGGGTCGCCTCCGGCATGGTGTTCACCGTGTTCGGCGCGACCAGGTCGTCGACGTACAGGGTGTCCTTGTAGGCCTTGTCCTTGACGCCGGTCGAGGCCCACAGCGGACGCTGCCTGTTGGCCTGCGCCTTGTCGAGAGCGGCCCAGCGGTCAGAGGAGAAGACCTCCTCGTACGCCTGGTAGGCGAGCCGCGCGTTGGCGAGGCCGGCCTTTCCGCGCGCGGCCTTGGCCTCGTCGGTGCCCAGGGCGTCGATCCGCTTGTCGATCTCGGTGTCCACGCGGGACACGAAGAACGACGCCACCGAGTGGATCTTGGAGAGGTCCAGGCCCGCGGCCTTCGCCTTCTCCAGGCCCGCCAGGTAGGCGTCCATGACCTCGCGGTAGCGCTCCAGCGAGAAGATCAGCGTGACGTTGACGCTGATGCCCCTGCCGATGACCTCGGTGATCGCGGGCAGGCCCGCCTTGGTCGCCGGGATCTTGATGAGCGTGTTCGGACGGTCCACCAGCCAGGCCAGCTGCTTGGCCTCGGCGACGGTGGCGGTGGTGTGGTGGGCCAGGCGCGGGTCGACCTCGATGGAGACCCGGCCGTCCTGGCCGCCGGTCGCGTCGAAAACCGGGCGCAGGATGTCGGCGGCGTCACGGACGTCCGCCGTCGTGATCATGCGGATGGCCTCTTCGACGGTGACCTTGCGGGCGGCGAGATCGGTGAGCTGCTGCTCGTAACCGTCACCGCTGCTGATCGCCTTCTGGAAGATCGACGGGTTGGTGGTGACGCCCACGACGTGCTGCTGGTCGATCAGTTCCGCGAGGTTGCCGGACGTGATCCGCTTGCGCGACAGGTCGTCCAGCCAGATCGCGACGCCTTCCTCGGAGAGGCGCTTGAGTGCGTCTGTCATGGAAATTGCATCTCCTACGTGTCGTATATCAGCGTCAGCGCTGGGCTGCGGCGATCGATTCCCGGGCTACGGCGGCGACGTTCTCGGCAGTGAAACCGAACTCCTGGAAGAGCACCTTGCCGTCGGCGGAAGCCCCGAAGTGCTCCAGGGAAACGATGCGACCCGCGTCCCCGACGAACCGGTGCCAGGTCAGACCGATCCCGGCCTCGACCGCGACCCGTGCCTTCACGGACGGCGGCAGGACGCTGTCCCGGTACCCCTGGTCCTGCTCCTCGAACCACTCCACGGACGGCATCGAGACCACCCGCGTCGGGACCCCCGAGCCCTGGAGCTGCTCGCGCGCCTCGACGGCGACGTGCACCTCGGAGCCGGTGGCGATGAGGATGACCTCGGGCGCGCCGCCCTCGGCCTCGAACAGCACGTAACCGCCCTTGGCGGCGTCCTCGTTGGCCTCGTACGTCGGCACACCCTGGCGGGTCAGCGCCAGACCGTGCGGGGCGCCCTTGCCGAAGACCTTCGTCCAGCGCTTGAGGATCTCGCGCCAGGCGATCGCCGTCTCGTTGGCGTCGGCGGGGCGGACGATGTTCAGGCCGGGGATGGCACGCAGCGTCGCCAGGTGCTCGACCGGCTGGTGGGTGGGGCCGTCCTCGCCCAGACCGATGGAGTCGTGCGTCCACACGTACGTCACCGGCACGTGCATCAGAGCCGACAGCCGGACCGCGTTGCGCATGTAGTCGGAGAACACCAGGAAGGTGCCGCCGTAGATACGCGTGTTGCCGTGCAGCGCGATGCCGTTCATCTCCGCGGCCATCGAGTGCTCACGGATACCGAAGTGGATCGTTCGGCCGTACGGGTCCGCCTCCGGCAGCGGGTTGTCCGCCGGGAGGAAGGAGCTGTTCTTGTCGATGGTGGTGTTGTTCGAGCCCGCGAGGTCGGCCGAGCCGCCCCACAGCTCGGGGATCACCGCGCCGAGCGCCTGCAGGACCTTGCCGGACGCGGCACGCGTCGCGACACCCTTGCCCGCCTCGAAGACCGGGATCTTCTCCTCCCAGCCCGTCGGCAGCTCGCCCGCGGCGATGCGGTCGAACTCGGCGGCGCGCTCGGGGTTGGCGGTGCGCCAGGCGGCGAAGCCCTTCTCCCACTCGGCCTTGGCCTGGGCGCCGCGGTCGAGGGCCTCACGGCTGTGCGCGAGCACCTCGTCGGCGACCTCGAACGACTTCTCGGGGTCGAAGCCCAGCACACGCTTGGTGGCCGCGACCTCGTCGTCACCGAGTGCCGAGCCGTGCGCGGCCTCGGTGTTCTGCGCGTTCGGGGCCGGCCAGGCGATGATCGAGCGCATCGCGATGAACGACGGCCGGTCGGTGACGGCCTTCGCCGCCTCGATCGCGTCGTACAGGGCGTGCGGGTCGAGGTCACCGTCCGGCTTCGGGGCCACGCGCTGCACATGCCAGCCGTACGCCTCGTACCGCTTGACGGTGTCCTCGGAGACCGCGGTCTCGGTGTCGCCCTCGATCGAGATGTGGTTGTCGTCCCACAGCAGGACCAGGTTGCCGAGCTTCTGGTGACCGGCCAGCGAGGACGCCTCGGCGGAGATGCCCTCCTGGAGGCAGCCGTCACCGGCGATCGCGAAGATGAAGTGGTCGAACGGAGAGGTGCCGGGGGCGGCCTCCGGGTCGAACAGACCGCGTTCGTAGCGCGCGGCCATCGCCATGCCCACGGCATTGGCGACACCCTGGCCGAGCGGGCCGGTCGTGGTCTCGACGCCCGTGGTGTGCCCGTACTCGGGGTGGCCGGGGGTCTTGGAGCCCCACGTCCTGAACGCCTTCAGGTCGTCCAGCTCCAGGCCGAAACCGGCCAGGTACAGCTGGGTGTAGAGGGTCAGGGACGAGTGACCGGCGGACAGGACGAATCGGTCCCGTCCCACCCAGTCGGCGTCCGCCGGGTCGTGCCGCATCACCTTCTGGAAGAGGGTGTACGCGGCAGGCGCCAGGCTCATCGCCGTACCGGGATGGCCGTTGCCGACCTTCTGTACGGCATCGGCGGCCAGGACGCGGGCGGTGTCAACGGCCCGCTGGTCCAACTCGGTCCACTCGAGGTCTGTGGTGGTCGGCTTGGTGCTCACCCTGGGTCAGGGCTCCTCTCCACATGTCACGCATGTCGAATGCCGGTGCACTGGGCGCCCACCGGCCGTTGTCGAGCCTACCCCCGTAAGAACGTGCGTTTTTTCGAGTCATTCCAGACTGCCGGGACTCTTCACGATCCGCCTCCCGGCCGGTGCGTTCCTTATTCGGCAGGTGAATACGGAGTCGCTCGTTCGAGTACTCAATTGAGTGGCACCCGGCTCTTCGTGCGAGGGGTCGGAAGCGGTCCGGCCCGCTCTTCGCGGGCGCTCCCCAACACGACCCCACCCCCGCGAAGGTCGGGGTCTGGGCAACGTCTACAGTGGCGTGGTACGCGCGAGCCTTTACCGGGAGTTCACACCCGGGGCTTGCTGGGATGTCTCTGTCAGGGGTGTGCGTGACGGCCGTCGAATCCCGTCCAGCCGGGGTGCTCGCGGAGAGCAGCAGCCGGGGCCAGCGGCCGTTCGGGGCCCGTGTCAAGGCGTTTGTGGCGCTGACCAAGCCGCGGATCATCGAACTGCTGCTGATCACCACCGTTCCGGTGATGTTCTTGGCCCAGCAGGGTGTGCCCGACCTGAAGCTGGTGCTCCTCACCTGCCTCGGCGGCTATCTGTCCGCGGGCGGCGCCAACGCGCTGAACATGTACATCGACCGTGACATCGACGCCCTGATGGAACGCACCTCGCAGCGCCCGCTGGTCACCGGCATGGTCAGCCCCCGCGAGTGCCTGGCCTTCGGCATCTCGCTGGCGGTCGTCTCGACGCTCCTGTTCGGCCTGACCGTCAACTGGCTGTCGGCGTGGCTGTCGCTCGGAGCGCTCCTCTTCTACGTCGTCGTCTACACGATGATCCTCAAGCGGCGTACGTCGCAGAACATCGTCTGGGGCGGCATCGCGGGCTGTCTGCCGGTGCTCATCGGCTGGTCGTCCGTCACGAACTCCATGTCGTGGGCGCCGGTCATCCTCTTCCTCGTCATGTTCTTCTGGACGCCGCCGCACTACTGGCCGCTGTCCATGAAGGTCAAGGACGACTACGCGCGCGTGGGCGTGCCGATGCTGCCGGTCGTCGCCTCCAACAAGGTGGTCGCCCGCCAGATCGTCATCTACAGCTGGGGAATGGTCGCGGTCTCGCTGCTGCTCACCCCGCTCGGCTACACCGGCTGGTTCTACACGGTCGTCGCCCTGGCGGCCGGCGGCTTCTGGCTCTGGGAGGCGCACGGGCTGCAAAACCGTGCCAAGGCCGAGGCGACGGGCGGCAAGCTCAAGGAGATGCGCCTGTTCCACTGGTCCATCACCTATGTGTCGATCCTCTTCGTGGCCGTCGCGGTGGACCCCTTCCTGCGCTAGGCACTCGGCTCTCCGCTCGGGCGGGGCGCGTGGTCAAGGCCACGCACCCCGCCCGTCGCCGTTTGATCTACCCGTCGGTAGCATCCTGGCCATGGCAGACACCCAGCAGGTTGACGAGAGCACCGGCGCCGCCCAGGACGCCAGGGCCGAGCGCAGGACGGCCAAGCTCGCGAAGCAGATCTCCGCCTTCGCCACGGCGCACGGCGGTGCCGAGGGACAGATCGCGTACATCGGCCAGAAGGGCGCCCGGATCGTGCTCGTCGGCGAGGACGGCGGCTGGGGCGACCTCGTGGCACCCACCCACGCGATCGCCGAGCAGGCCGTGCGGAAGGCCGGGATCACCGTGCACGAGACGTTCGACGGGGAGTTCGCGGCCAAGGTCGAGACCGGGCCGTACGAGTGGAAGCGGATGGCGGGCATCCAGGTCGGCGGCGCCGGCAAGGGCTGACGACGCCCCCGGTGCGCGGCCTCGCCGACGGCCGACAACTGTCGGTTGTTCGCACGGGGTGTGGGAGAGCAGCACCTGATGACCGGTTCACCCGTTAGGACCTGAAGAGGCACGGTCCAGTCACGGGGAGCCCGGATGATCGAAACGCCGTCCCTGGTGGACCAGTACTGCCACGGCGTACTGAGGACGGAGCTGGGCCTCGGCACCTTCGAGGCCCACCTCGCCCGCACCGAGGGCCCGCCGGCTCCCGGCACCACCTTCTTCGACACCCAGACCGGATTCGCCGTACGCCGCTGGTGTCCGCCGCTGCTGGGTCTGGAACCGCACTGCCCGCCCGCCCGCTACCTGGCGCGGCGCCGCGAACTCGGTGTCCTGGAGACGGGACGCCGGCTGCTGCGGGGCAGCGGCATCACGACGTACCTCGTCGACACCGGTCTGCCCGGCGACCTCACCGGACCGCGCGAGATGGCGTCCGCGGGCGACGCCCAGGCGCACGAGATCGTCCGTCTGGAGCTACTGGCAGAACAGGTCGCGGACACCTCGGGCACCGTCGAGTCCTTTCTCGCCAATCTCGCCGAGTCCGTCCACGGGGCCGCCGCGAACGCCGTGGCCTTCACCTCCGTGGCGGGCGTACGGCACGGTCTGGCGCTCGCGCCGGAGCCGCCCGGGCCGGGGGAGGTGCGGGGCGCGGTGGGCCGCTGGCTCACCGGGCGCCGGGTGGGCGGGCCGCTGAGCGATCCGGTGGTGCTCAGACATCTGCTGTGGATCGCGGTGGCCTCCGGCCTGCCCCTCCAGCTGCACGCCGGACTCGGCGAACCCGGCCTGCGGGTGGACCGCACCGACCCCGTGCTGCTCACCGACTTCGTCCGCGCCACGGCCGGCCTCGGCACCGACCTCGTCCTGCTGTACGGCTACCCGTACCACCGGCACGCGGCACACCTGGCCGGTGTCTTCCCGCACGTCTACGCCGACGTGGGCGCGGCCCTGGTGCGGACGGGGGCGCGCGCGGCGGCCGTACTGGCGGAGATCCTCGAACTCGCGCCCTTCGGCAAGGTCCTCTTCTCCAGTGGCGCACACGGGCTGCCCGAACTTCATGTGGTCGGCGCACATCTCTTCCGGGAGGCGCTCGCTCGGGTCCTCGGCGGCTGGGTCGCCGAGGGGGCGTGGTCCCTGGCCGACGCGCAACGTGTGGCGGGGCTGATCGCGGCGGGGAACGCCCGGCGGGTGTACGGGGTGGAGTGAGCGCCGCAGAATGTGCGGATGGCAGACAGGCAATCCACGGACCGGCTGCTCGACGACTTCCTCGCCGCGGTCGGAGATCTCGCCCCCGTCGCCGTATGGGCACACGGGTCCCTGGCCGGCGGTGACTACCAGGAGGGCCGCAGTGACCTCGATCTGATCGCGGTTGTGGAGCGTCCGATGACGTTGGCCGGCGTGCGCGGCGTGGTCCGGCTGCATCGGGGGCTGCGGAAGGCGGGGCCGCTCGCCGAGAACGTGCACTGCAGCTATCTGACGCCCGATGCGATGGCCGACGTCGACCACTCCCACCTCACCTGGGCCCACGACCGGCTGATGCGCAGGCCCGTCACCCCGGTCACCCGCCGCGAACTGCACGCCTTCGGGCTCGTGCTGGACGGCAAACCGCCCGAGGACCTGCTGCCGCCCGTGTCGGACGCCGAGCTGCGCGAGTTCGTCGTACGCGATCAGCGGGAGTTCTGGCGGCCCTCGGTGGACAAGGCCCGGCTGTGGACGCGGGACATCTGGGTCGACCTGGGCATGGTGACCTTCGCCCGGGCGAGCGTCACGCTGCGGGAGGGCCGGCTGATCTCGAAGCGGGAGGCCCTGGACCTCCTGCTGGGGCTGGGGGCGCCTGTCGAGGTGGTCGACGACATCGGCGGGCGGCGGTACGGCGGTGACTGGCGTGCCGGAGCGGCCGCCGAGGCCCGGGAGCCTTTGCCGCCGGCCGGTCCGTGGCTCGACCGCCGTGCCGAGCTGACCCGGGCGTTCCTGGGGCCCGCGATCGACCGACTGGTCGCGGCGTACGGATGAGCGTGCGGGCCGGGCGAATGCGCGGCCTACGGCTCCGCCCAGCCGCCCTCGACGACCGGCAGCGGCAGGGGTTTTCCTCCCTCGGTGACCACCCGGGTGTCGTTCTCGTAGACCACGCGGGAGAGTTCCACGGCGCCGGGGGCCCGGGAGAACTGGGTGCGGTAGTTGCCGTGCTGCTTCGGATGGCGGGCGGCGGGCCCCACCACGGCGCAGTTGAAGCAGTCCTCCGGATCGAGCCGCGGGTCCATCCCGGCGCCGACGGCCAGGCTGTTGGAGAGGACGACCCAGGCGCCCTGCTCCTCGACGCAGCGCTGGGCCGCCACGCGCTCCCAGCGGTCCTGGGGCTTGCGGCTGATCGGCGAGGCGAACAGCGGGACGAAGATGTGGGAGACCCCGAAGGCCTGGAACTTCGCCTCCCACAGGACCGACTGCTTGATGTCCTCGCAGATCAGGATGGCGATGCGGCCCAGAGCCGACTCCATCACGCTGATATGCCGCCCCCGGGTGATGTCCTCGACCGCGAGGCAGTCGCGCGGCTCGCCGGGCAGCCCCCACCGGACGGCCTGGCCCTCGCCCATGGTGAAGCCCGCCATCTTGTCCTGCTCCAGCACGGCCTGGCCGGTGAGGCAGTCGACGAGGACGGCCCGGTTCGGCGGCGGGTCGTCGGTGCCGAGCGGACCGGTCCCGAGCAGGAGCCACTGCAGGCTGCTGTCCTGGGGCAGTTCGGTGAGCAGCTGGTGCCACTGGCTGAGAAGCGCGTTCGACAGGGTGCTCTCGGGCAGGGTTCCGATCACCGCGTCCGAGTCGCCGAGATTGCGGATGACCTGGCCGATACGTTCGCTCAGACGTTCGGTGGAGGGTGTGATCCGGTAAAGGCCGACGTCGTCGTCACGGCTGAAACCGAACTCCAGATCGTCGTTGCTTTCCAGCAGGGGGACGGCCCCGAGGGAAATCGCTTCCCCAGCTGAGAATGCCAGGTCATTTCTGCTCGAAATCCGGCCGTGCTGGATTCCTCGGCAGTTGTCCGGAGTGACCCGGTGTACGTTGAAGAAATCCGGTTTGTTCGTCGGATTGGCGGCCAGTTTTCCCGGTCGTGTGCAACGGGGCAGCAGGAGGCCGGCCTCCTGCTCGTCGCGGGGGCTGTCGAAGCGGCCGTACCGTGCGTAGCGGCGGGCGAGCCGGCCCATGGCCGGCTCGTCGTAGCAGGGCATGAAGGGGTTGGCCGCACCCATGGCCCAGTCGAGGCCGGTGAGGACGGCGAAGATGCCGCGATCTCCGTGTTCCCTGATGATCCGGCCCACGAGCTCCGGCGTGGCGTACCCGTCCTTCAGTACGTCCGCGCACACGTCGTCCGCAAGTCCTCTTACGGTCGGATTCTTGCGCCAACCGATCGGTTTGCGTGCACGGAAGTGCTCATCCGAAAGCCGGTCGTAGAGGGCGACGAAGAGATCGGCCGGGTCGGCCGGTAATTCCCCGTTGATCGAATGGGCGGCTCCGCGCGTTGCCTTCTCGTTCATGGTTCCCCCCGGAAGCGTGAGCGCGTAATCAGATGCTAACGGTGCGCTGTCGCATATGCGTATCGGATTTGTCGATGAACGTGTAACAGGTAGGCCGCAAAAGGGACTCCGCCCGGGTCGTCCGGGGTCTCGCGAAGAATCATGGGTTCGTCACTTGACAGTCACTTGACATCGGCGCATGGTGGAATGGTCGACCCGAGAGCGGGCGCGGAGACCGGGGGAGTGACATGAGTGGAACGAGTGCGGTAACCGGTGTGGTGGAGCGTCCTCGGTGCGACCGTCTGACCGAGGTGCAGGACCTGATGGACGAGATGAAGTCGGAGTACGAGATCCCGGAGGGCTGCTTCAGTTCTCTGGGCATGCTCATCACCGACGCCTCGCTGGCCGCCGACGAACCGGCACTGCGGGCCGCCCACGACGGGTTGCGGCGGCTGTACGGGAAGCATGTCCGCGACGGTGACGAGCACAAGGGCGCCGAGCAGCGCGGACGCCTGCTCGGCATGATCGACGTGACGTTCTGGTCCCTGCGCCGGCTGCCCTCGGGCCTGCAACTGAACCTTGACCCGGAAGGCCACGCCGCCCGCTTCCTGACCGAGATCGCGCAGGAGCCGGGCCTGAGCAACGAACAGCTCGCCAAGCGGCTCGAAGTGGACATCACCGAGATCAGCAGGCTCGGCCGCAAGCTCCTGTCGTCCGGCGTGGCCTCCAAGAGCCGCCAGTGGCGGTACAACTCCTGGGACATCACCCCGCGCGGCACCCGCTGCCTGGAGCAGGCGGGCCTGATCGCCTCGGCGCCGGAGGGCCAGGAGCCCACCGCGGACACGAAGGCCCGGCCCACCGCCACGAGCCAGCCGTAGCGCCGTGCCGGAGGAGGAAGCGGAAGCGGCGCCGGAAGAACCACCGAGAGCCCCCGCACCACAGCGGGATCCCGAGGCGCCGCGGGTGGTGTCCGGTGTGGGCGCCAGGTTCGCGCGGACCCGTGACATCGTCGCCCTGGCCGGCTTCCTGCTGCTCCTGTCCTGCGCGTTCGGCGCCGTTCTGCTCCAGACCTGGCCCCCGCCGCCCGCGCCGGCCGGTTCCGCGGCCGCGGCGCAGGAGCACGCGACACGGGTGCGGATCCTGTTCTGGCGGCTCGGCCTGCTGCGCGACGTACGGCTGTTCTTCGTCGTGACGGCGGCCGGCGGGCTCGGCGCCCTGGTGCACGTCCTGCGCTCGCTCTACGAGTACGTCGGCAACCAGGGCCTGAAGCGGCGCTGGCTGCTCATGTACGTCCTGGAGCCCTGCATCGGGTCGATGATGGCGCTGATCGTCTACTTCGTCCTGCGCGGCGGCCTGACCACGACGACGGCGTCCTCGAACGACATCAACCCCTACGGGGTGGCCGCCCTGGCGGCCCTCGTCGGCATGTTCGCGCGGGAGGCCGTGGACAAGATGCGCCGCGTGTTCGAGACGGTGTTCACCACCGCGGAGAAGACCGCCGACCGTATGCCGACGTCCGGCGACCGTCCCTCAGACCCCGGCCCCGACCGATGAGCCCGCCTGGGAGGGGCCCGGAATCCCGAGGTCGGCCAGGGGCCGCTCGCGCAGCGCGAGCAGCACCCGCAGCACCCCGATCCACACCAGGCACGAGCCGAGCATGTGCACGGCGACCAGGGCCTCGGGCAGGTCCGTGAAGTACTGGACGTAGCCGATGACGCCCTGTCCGAGAAGGATCAGGAACAGCTCGCGGGTGCGGTGCAGCGGGCCCTTCGGGGCGTCGACCGCCTTGAGGACGAACCACAGCGCGAACGTCAGCGTCACCACGATCCAGGCCAGCACGGCGTGCAGCTTGCTGATGGTCTCCCAGTCCAGCGGGATGCGCCTGACCTCGCTGGAGTCACCCGCGTGCGGCCCGGCGCCGGTCACGACCGTGCCCACGCCGATCAGCAGCACGGCCGCGGCGACCAGGCACCACACCAGCTGCTGCACGGCCTTGCCGACCAGCGGGCGCGGCGGCGTGTCGCCCTCGCGGGTGCGCTGCCACATCACCGTGGCGACCGCGATCAGGGCGGTCGACAGCAGGAAGTGCGCCGCGACCGTGTACGGGTTGAGGCCGACGAGGACCACGATCCCGCCGAGGACCGCATTGCTCATGACGATCCAGAACTGCGCCCAGCCCAGCCGGGTGAGGCTGCGCCGGCGCGGCTTCTCCGACCGCGCGGCGATGATCGCCCAGCCGACCGCCGCACACAGCACGTATGTCAGCATGCGGTTGCTGAACTCGATGACGCCGTGGAAGCCCATGGCGCTGGTGGTGGTCAGCGAGTCGTCGGTGCACTTGGGCCAGGTCGGGCAGCCGAGGCCCGAACCCGTCAGCCGCACGGCACCGCCGGTGACCACGATGAGGACCGCCATCACGAGCGCGGCGAGGGCCGCCCGCTGGACTGTGCGGGGCGCCGGGGTCCAGCGTTCGGCGATGAAGGAGAGCGGGTTGCGCGCGGCCTGGACGGCGTCGGCGGGGGTCACGTTCGGCACGCTCCCCATCGTAGGGGGCTGCTTGTGCACGCCTTCACGAGGGCCCCATACCTACTCCCAGCGGAAGAATTTCCCTGCGGCCGCCAGCCCCGCGACCGCCCAGACGGCCAGGATCCCGAGGTCCCCCCACGGCATGCCGGCGCCGTGCTGGAGCACGTCCCGCAGCCCGTCCGACAGGGCCGAGATCGGCAGCAGGCCGAGCACGTCCTGAGCGCCGGAGGGGAACTTGTCCAGCGGCACGATCACCCCGCCGCCCACCAGGAGCAGCAGGAAGACCAGGTTGGCCGCGGCGAGGGTCGCCTCCGCCTTCAGGGTGCCGGCCATCAGCAGACCGAGGCCGGAGAAAGCGGCGGTGCCGAGGACCAGCAGGAGCAGTACGGCGAGGGGGTTGCCGTGCGGGGACCAGCCCAGCGCGAACGCGATCGCCGTCAGCAGGATGACCTGGAGGACCTCCGTGACCAGCACGGACACGGTCTTCGCGGCCATCAGACCCCAGCGCGGCAGCGGGGAGGACGCGAGCCGCTTCAGGACGCCGTAGCGGCGTTCGAAGCCCGTCGCGATGGCCTGACCGGTGAACGCCGTCGACATCACGGCGAGCGCGAGAACGCCCGGGGCCAGGAAGTCGACCGCCTCGCCCTTGCCCGTGTCGACGATGTCGACCGAGCTGAACAGGGCGAGCAGCAGCGCCGGGATGACGACCGTGAGGAGCAGCTGCTCGCCGTTGCGCAGCAGCATCTTCGTCTCAAGGACGGCCTGCGTGCCGATCATGCGCCCGAGCGGGGCCGCGCCCGGCTTCGGCGTGTACGTACCGGCGGTGGTCATGAGCGCAACTCCTTGCCCGTGAGCTCCAAAAACACGTCTTCGAGGGTGTGGCGTTCGACGGAGATCTTCTCCGGCATCACGCCGTGCTGGGCGCACCAGGAGGTGACCGTCGCCAGCAGCTGCGGATCGACCTTGCCGCCGACCCGGTAGGAGCCCGGGGTGAGTTCGGCCGCCGTGCAGTCCGCGGGCAGGGCCTTCAGCAGGGAGCCCACGTCGAGGCCGGGGCGGCCGGTGAACCGCAGGGTGTTCTCGGCGCCGCCGCGGCACAGCTCCTCCGGGGAGCCGTGCGCGATGACCTTGCCCGCGTCGATGATCGCCACGTCGTCGGCGAGCTGCTCGGCCTCGTCCATGTAGTGCGTGGTGAGGATCACGGAGACGCCGTCGGAGCGCAGGTCGCGGACGAGGTCCCAGGTCGCCCGGCGAGCCTGCGGGTCGAGGCCTGCGGTCGGCTCGTCGAGGAAGACCAGTTCGGGGCGGCCCACCACGGCCATGGCGAGGGCGAGCCGTTGCTGCTGGCCGCCGGACAGCCGCCGGTAGGTCGTACGGCCGCAGCTCTCCAGCCCCAGCCGCTCGATCAGCGCGTCCACGTCCAGGGGGTGCGCGTGCAGCTTGGCCACATGGCGCAGCATCTCGTCCGCCCGCGCGCCGGAGTAGACACCTCCGGACTGGAGCATCACGCCGATGCGGGGCCGCAGTGCGGCGGCCTCGCGGACCGGGTCGAGGCCCAGGACACGCACCGTGCCGGAGTCCGGCCTGCGGTATCCCTCGCAGGTCTCGACCGTGGTCGTCTTGCCCGCCCCGTTGGGTCCGAGTACGGCGGTGATGCCCGCCTTGGCCACCAGGTCGAGGCCGTCCACCGCGGTCTTCGTGCCGTACCGCTTCACCAGGGCCTGGACCTGGACCACGGGGTCGCTTCGCATGAGCGCCAAGTCTAAGGACGTCGTCGGGCGGGTCGGTCGCCGGGGGCCGGGAGTTCCTCCTCGCGCGGACGGTGCAGCGTCAGCCACCGTTCGGCGTAGCCGACGGCGTCGGCCAGGGGGAACAGTCGTACGTCGGCGGCGCCCACCCGGCCCCGTACGACCGGACGGTCCCGCTCGAAGTCGTGCCCCAGCTCGTCGAAGCGGTCCGAGCTGATCGACACCTCGGTCACCGTCTCCCAGCCGTCCGGGCCCGGACGGCCCACCGCGACCGGCGGCGACGGGATCCGGTACTCGGCCAGATGGAAGCCGGTGCACGTGTCGTACCCCGCGCCGAGCAGCAGCACCCGGGCGCCCAGCTCCTCCAGGCGGGCCAGCGGACTGCGCTCACCGAGCCGGCAGTCCGGCGCGTGCCCGTCGACGACGGCCGCCGCGCGCGGGCCGATCGCCGCGAACGAGGTCTGCGGGTGCGCGCTGCGCAGGGCGCCGGGCCAGTTCCGTACGGTCTCCGGGATCACCCCGACGCCCCGGGAGGGCGTCACACGGGGGTCGTACGCGGGCATCGTCGCCCGGACGGTCGGCCACCACTCCTCGGGAACGGGCGGGTTGCTCCACAGCGCCGGATCGGAGAGCTCGCCGGACTGGGTGGGGACCACCAGGGTGCCTTCGGGGCCCAGTGCGTCGAGCAGCCCATGGACGATGGCGACCGGGCCGCCGTTGACCCAGCCGAGGGAGCTGAGGGAGGTGTGCGCGAGGAGGATCTCGCCGGGGCGTACGCCGAGTTCGCGCACCTGTGCGGTGAGGGTGCTCCGAGTGACAAGTGGGCCGGTCGGAGGGGGTGAGGGCATGCTTCGGAGTGTCCCGGAGCGCGGTCGGCAGCGCCATCGAATTGATCGATCAAAGATCATTTCCGCAGGTCACCTTAGGTATGCCTAAGTGATGCAGCGCACCGCCCCCCTCTCGGGGTGCGGGTTGTCAGGCTCTGAGGAATTACGCAACAATGGCGTTGTGAAAAACGTCGGCGAGGCTCGGGAGACCCCCACGGGGGCCCCTCAGGAGGAACTCGCGACCGGTGAGCGGAGCACCCGCAACCGGGTCGCGCGCTCCATCCTGGACCACGGCCCCTCGACGGTCGCCGATCTCGCAGGACGCCTCGGCCTCACCCACGCCGCCGTCCGCCGGCATCTCGACGCGCTGGTCGCCGACGACGTCGTGGAGGCCCGCGAGCAGCGGGTCTACGGCGCGCGCACGCGCGGGCGCCCCGCCAAGGTGTTCGCCCTGACCGACTGCGGCCGCGACGCCTTCGACCAGTCCTACGACAAGCTCGCCGCGGACGCGCTGCGCTGGATCGCCGAGCGCGAGGGAGGCGAGGAAGCCGTCGCCGCCTTCGCCCGTGCCAGGATCGCCGCGCAGGCCGGTGCCTACCGCAAGGCCGTCGAGGCCGCGGCCCCCGAAGAGCGGGCCGAAGCGCTGGCCAAGGCCTTGAGCGCGGACGGGTACGCTGCTACGGCGAAGAGCGCCCCCCTTCCGCAGCGGGGCGAGCAGCTCTGCCAGCACCACTGCCCGGTCGCCCACGTGGCCGAGAAGTTCCCGCAGCTGTGCGAGGCGGAGACCGAGATCTTCTCCCAGCTGCTCGGCACGCACGTCCAGCGGCTGGCCACCATCGCGCACGGCGACGGCGTCTGCACGACGTTCATCCCCAAGATTTCCAAGACCGACCAATACGGCCACAACGCATCTGCAAGCACCGCCGGGAGGAACCCCGCATGACGCTCCCCATCGAGGAGACTGCCCACCCCGAGCTCGAGGGTCTGGGCAACTACGAATACGGCTGGGCCGACTCCGACGTGGCCGGTGCCTCTGCCAAGCGCGGCATCAACGATGACGTCGTCCGGGACATCTCCGCGAAGAAGAACGAGCCGGAGTGGATGACCAAGCTCCGCCTCAAGGGCCTGCGCCTCTTCGAGAAGAAGCCCATGCCGAACTGGGGCTCGGACCTGTCGGGCATCGACTTCGACAACATCAAGTACTTCGTGCGTTCCACGGAGAAGCAGGCGGAGTCCTGGGAGGACCTGCCCGAGGACATCAAGAACACGTACGACAAGCTCGGCATCCCCGAGGCGGAGAAGCAGCGCCTCGTCGCGGGCGTCGCGGCCCAGTACGAGTCCGAGGTCGTCTACCACCAGATCCGCGAGGACCTGGAGGAGCAGGGCGTCATCTTCCTCGACACCGACACCGCTCTCAAGGAGCACCCGGAGCTCTTCAAGGAGTACTTCGGCACCGTCATCCCGGTCGGCGACAACAAGTTCGCGTCGCTGAACACCGCGGTGTGGTCCGGCGGCTCCTTCATCTACGTGCCGAAGGGCGTGCACGTGGAGATCCCGCTCCAGGCCTACTTCCGTATCAACACCGAGAACATGGGCCAGTTCGAGCGGACGCTGATCATCGTCGACGAGGACGCCTACGTCCACTACGTCGAGGGCTGTACGGCGCCGATCTACAAGTCGGACTCCCTGCACTCCGCGGTCGTCGAGATCATCGTCAAGAAGGGCGCCCGCTGCCGCTACACGACCATCCAGAACTGGTCGAACAACGTCTACAACCTGGTCACCAAGCGCGCCGTGGCGTACGAGGGCGCGACCATGGAGTGGATCGACGGCAACATCGGCTCCAAGGTCACCATGAAGTACCCGGCCGTCTACCTGATGGGCGAGCACGCCAAGGGCGAGACCCTCTCCATCGCCTTCGCGGGCGAGGGCCAGCACCAGGACGCCGGCTCCAAGATGGTCCACATGGCGCCGAACACCTCCTCCAACATCGTCTCCAAGTCGGTGGCGCGCGGTGGCGGTCGTACGTCCTACCGCGGTCTGGTCGAGATCGGCGAGGGTGCCCACGGCTCCAAGTCGAACGTGCTCTGCGACGCGCTGCTCGTCGACACCATCTCCCGCTCGGACACGTACCCCTACGTGGACGTCCGCGAGGACGACGTGTCCATGGGCCACGAGGCGACCGTCTCCAAGGTCTCCGAGGACCAGCTCTTCTACCTGATGAGCCGCGGTCTGACCGAGTTCGAGGCGATGGCGATGATCGTGCGCGGCTTCGTCGAGCCGATCGCCAAGGAACTGCCCATGGAGTACGCCCTCGAGCTCAACCGGCTGATCGAGCTGCAGATGGAAGGCGCGGTCGGTTAAGGCCCGTCCCCGAAGCAGTCGCCAGATTTCTTGACGTAGGAAGAGAGCAGACCGACAGCCATGGCTGAGGCTCAGAACATCCCCGTGGGCTCGACCACCGCGGGCCAGATCGCGGTGGCCGCCGAGTCGACCGTCGCCACGCGCATGAGCGCGCCGCCGTCCTTCGACGTGCAGGACTTCCCGGTCCCGCACGGCCGCGAGGAGGAGTGGCGGTTCACGCCGCTGGAGCGGCTGCGCGGGCTGCACGACGGCACCGCGACCGCCACCGGCACCGGCGTGAAGGTCGACGTGGAGGCCCCCGCGGGCGTCACCGTCGAGACCGTCGGCCGTGAGGACGCCCGCATCGGCAGGGCGGGCACCCCGGTGGACCGCGTCGCCGCGCAGGCGTACTCCGCCTTCGAGAAGGCCGGCGTGGTCACCGTCCCCAAGGAGACGGTGCTCACCGAGCCGATCCGCATCGCGGTGCACGGCGAGGGCGGCGTGGCCTACGGCCACCAGGTCATCGAGCTGGGCGCCTTCGCCGAGGCCGTCGTCGTCATCGACCACACCGGTGACGCGGTGCTCGCCACCAACGTCGACTACATCCTGGGCGACGGCGCCAAGCTGACCGTCGTCTCCGTCCAGGACTGGGACGACAAGGCCGTGCACGTCGCCCAGCACAACGCGCTGATCGGCCGCGACGCCACCTTCAAGTCGTTCGTGGTCACCTTCGGCGGCGACGTCGTACGCCTCCACCCGCGGGTCGCCTACGCGGGCACCGGCGGCGAGGCCGAACTCTTCGGTCTGTACTTCACGGACGCGGGCCAGCACCAGGAGCACCGCCTCCTGGTCGACCACAACACCCCGCACTGCAAGTCCAACGTCGTCTACAAGGGCGCGCTCCAGGGCGAGGGCGCCCACGCGGTGTGGATCGGCGACGTGCTCATCGAGGCCAAGGCCGAGGGCACGGACACCTACGAGATGAACCGCAACCTGGTTCTCACCGACGGCGCCCGGGTCGACTCCGTGCCGAACCTGGAGATCGAGACCGGCGAGATCGTCGGCGCGGGGCACGCGAGTGCCACCGGCCGCTTCGACGACGAGCAGCTCTTCTACCTGATGGCCCGCGGCATCCCGGCCGACGAGGCCCGTCGCCTGGTGGTCCGCGGCTTCTTCGCCGAGCTGGTCCAGCAGATCGGTGTCGACGACATCCAGGAACGCCTTCTCGTGAAGATCGACGAGGAGCTGGAGGCCACGGTCTGATGTCGGCTTTCCTACGCGCGTGTGCGCTGAGCGAGCTGGAGGAGGACACCCCGAAGCGGGTGGAACTCGACGGCACGCCGGTCTCGCTCGTGAAGACCGAGGGGGAGGTGTTCGCGATCAACGACATCTGCTCGCACGCGAACGTCTCGCTCTCCGAGGGCGAGGTGGAGGACTGCCAGATCGAGTGCTGGCTGCACGGCTCCGCGTTCGACCTCCGCACCGGCAAGCCGTCCGGCCTTCCCGCGACGCGCCCCGTCCCCGTATACCCCGTAAAGATCGAAGGGGACGACGTGCTCGTCTCCCTCACCCAGGAGTCCTGAGGAACCCATGGCAACGCTTGAAATCCACGACCTGCACGTCACCGTCGAGGCCGACAACGCCACGAAGGAGATCCTCAAGGGCGTCGACCTCACCGTGAAGCAGGGCGAGACGCACGCCATCATGGGCCCCAACGGCTCCGGCAAGTCGACGCTCGCCTACTCGCTCGCGGGCCACCCGAAGTACACGATCACCGGCGGCACCGTCACCCTCGACGGCGAGGACGTCCTGGAGATGTCCGTCGACGAGCGCGCTCGCGCCGGCCTGTTCCTGGCGATGCAGTACCCGGTCGAGATCCCCGGTGTCTCCGTCTCCAACTTCCTGCGCACCTCGGCCACGGCCGTGCGCGGCGAGGCCCCCAAGCTGCGCACCTGGGTCAAGGAGGTCAAGGAGACCATGGAGCGACTCTCCATGGACCCCTCCTTCGCCGAGCGCAACGTGAACGAGGGCTTCTCCGGCGGTGAGAAGAAGCGCCACGAGATCCTTCAGCTGGAGCTGCTCAAGCCGAAGATCGCGATCCTCGACGAGACCGACTCCGGCCTGGATGTCGACGCCCTGCGCGTCGTCTCCGAGGGCGTCAACCGCGTCCGCGAGTCCGGCGAGGTGGGCACCCTGCTCATCACGCACTACACGCGCATCCTGCGCTACATCAAGCCCGACTTCGTCCACGTCTTCTCCGGCGGTCGCATCGTGGAGTCCGGCGGCGCCGAGCTCGCCGACAAGCTGGAGAACGAGGGCTACGAGGCTTACACGAAGGGTGGCGTATCCGCGTGACGCAGTTGCCGGGCCTCCTCGACACCGAGGCGATCCGCAAGGACTTCCCCATCCTGGACCGACAGGTCCACGACGGTCAGAAGCTCGTGTACCTGGACAACGCGGCGACTTCGCAGAAGCCGCGCCAGGTGCTGGACGCCCTGAGCGAGTACTACGAGCGCTACAACGCCAACGTCCACCGCGGTGTGCATGTGCTCGCCGAGGAGGCCACGGCGCTGTACGAGGGCGCGCGCGACAAGGTCGCCGCGTTCATCAACGCCCCGAGCCGCGACGAGGTGATCTTCACCAAGAACGCCTCGGAGTCGCTCAACCTCGTGGCCAACATGCTGGGCTGGGCCGACGAGCCCTACCGCGTGGACCACGAGACCGAGATCGTCATCACGGAGATGGAGCACCACTCCAACATCGTCCCGTGGCAGCTGCTGTCGCAGCGCACCGGCGCGAAGCTGAAGTGGTTCGGCCTGACCGACGACGGCCGCCTCGACCTCTCGAACATCAACGAGATCATCACCGAGAAGACGAAGATCGTCTCCTTCGTGCTGGTGTCGAACATCCTGGGCACCGTCAACCCGGTCGAGGCGATAGTGCGCCGCGCCCAGGAGGTCGGCGCGCTCGTCCTGATCGACGCCTCGCAGGCCGCCCCGCACATGCCGATGGACGTGCAGGCGCTGCAGGCGGACTTCGTGGCCTTCACCGGGCACAAGATGTGCGGTCCGACGGGCATCGGCGTGCTGTGGGGCCGCCAGGAGCTTCTTGAGGACCTTCCGCCGTTCCTCGGCGGCGGCGAGATGATCGAGACGGTGTCGATGCACTCGTCGACCTACGCTCCCGCCCCGCACAAGTTCGAGGCGGGCACCCCGCCGATCGCCCAGGCGGTCGGTCTCGGTGCGGCGATCGACTATCTGTCCGCGATCGGCATGGACAAGATCCTCGCGCATGAGCACGCGCTCACCGAGTACGCGGTGAAGAGGCTCGGCGACGTTCCCGACCTGCGGATCATCGGCCCCACGACGGCCGAGGACCGTGGCGCGGCGATCTCGTTCACGCTCGGCGACATCCACCCGCACGACGTGGGCCAGGTCCTCGACGAGCAGGGCATCGCGGTGCGTGTCGGTCATCACTGCGCACGGCCGGTCTGCCTGCGGTACGGAATTCCTGCGACCACGCGAGCGTCGTTCTATCTGTACTCCACGCCGGCCGAGATCGACGCTCTGGTCGACGGCCTGGAGCACGTCCGGAATTTCTTCGGCTGAGGAGCGGCTGAGACGTGAAGCTTGATTCGATGTACCAGGAAGTCATCCTGGACCACTACAAGCACCCGCACGGGCGGGGCTTGCGGGATGGCGACGCCGAGGTGCACCACGTCAACCCGACGTGCGGCGACGAGATCACGCTGCGCGTGAAGTACGACGGCGAGCGGATCGCGGACATCTCGTACGAGGGCCAGGGCTGTTCGATCAGCCAGGCCTCGGCCTCCGTGCTGAACGAACTCCTCGTCGGCAAGGACGTGACCGAGGCGCAGAAGGTCCAGGAGACCTTCCTGGAGCTGATGCAGTCCAAGGGCCGCATCGAGCCGGACGACACGATGGAGGAGATCCTGGAGGACGCGGTTGCGTTCGCCGGTGTCTCCAAGTACCCGGCCCGTGTGAAGTGCGCCCTCCTGAGCTGGATGGCATGGAAGGACGCGACCGCCCAGGTCCTGGGTGAGAGCGCCGAGAGGAAGACGGCATGAGCGAGAACGAGACTCTGACGAAGCCGGCCTCGGAGGAAGAGGTTCGCGAGGCGCTGTACGACGTCGTCGACCCCGAGCTGGGTATCGACGTCGTCAACCTCGGCCTCATCTACGGCATTCACATCGACGACGCGAACATCGCGACGATCGACATGACCCTGACGTCGGCGGCCTGTCCGCTCACGGATGTCATCGAGGACCAGGCCAAGTCCGCCACGGACGGCATCGTCAACGAACTGCGCATCAACTGGGTCTGGATGCCGCCGTGGGGCCCGGACAAGATCACGGACGACGGTCGCGAGCAGCTGCGCGCGCTCGGCTTCAACGTCTGAGACGCACGGAATGGACGAGGCCCCCGGCTTGAGCCGGGGGCCTCGTCGCGTTGCAGGCGGTGGGACTCAGCTCAGCCCCTGCACCAGCCGGAACGCCGAGTCCGCCTGGTAGAGCGCGCTGTTCTGGTAGGGGTCCAGACGCAGCCGGAAGTTCTGGTGACGCAGGAAACGGCCCGGGTAGTTGATCGACTCCAGGGCGACCGCGCCGGGGTAGGACGAGGCGCGGGGACAGAACGTGGCGTCCTGCTCGAAGAGCGACGAGCCGTCGTCGTACTCGGAGCGCAGGACGAAGTTGCGATGACGGAGGTAGCTGCCGTTCGACGTCCTGAAGGAGTAACACGAGGCGTCCGCAAGGCCCTTGACCCGTTTGAAGGTGGCGTCCTGCCGGTCCGAGCGGGAGCCGACCGGGTCGAGTGCGACGTAGCTGCCGCTCACCTGCCAGTAGCGGTCGGGGTAGTTGACCGAGCGGATGGACGTGCCGGTCGACGAGGGCTTCGGACGGGACGAACTGCCGTGGGACGCGGGCGACTTGGACGGCTTGGCTGAGGCCGTGGGTGTCGGCGTGGCCGTGGGCCTCGTGCTGCGGTGCCCGGTGGCGGTCTTGGAGGGCCGGGCGGACGGCGGGCCGCTCGTGCCGCTGGGGGTGCCGGCGCTGCCGGTGGGCGGGGTGGCGAACGAGATCAGGCCGGGCCCCGATGTGTCGGCCGCGGGCGCGGCACCCCTCGCGGAAGGTGACGTGTCGTCAGAATCCTTGTCCATCACGGCGATCGCGGTCACACACGCGACGATGGTGGCCAGGGCGACGGCGCCGGCCAGCCAGAGCCGCCGCGTTCCCGGCTCGCGGGAGGTGTCCGGGGTCCAGCCGTTCTCCCACGGTTGCTGCTGAGGGGACCGGGGGTTCTTCTTTGCCATGCGCTGATCCTCCGGCGGCGCCCACGGCGACGGCTGCGAGAGTGAAGTGAGGGAAAAGTGTTGAACGGTGAAACACTAGTGGAGCCAGTTGGCCTCCGACAGTCGTTTCAGCGAGCGGTTTCCATGAGATTTCAGGGGCCGGTGCGAGGCTGCCGGCGCCCGGCCGGGAGTGCTGGGCCGCCTGGCGCAGAGCGGTGGCGGACGCGGTGAACGAGAGGGAGACTGCGGCCCATGGCCGTCTCCCTGTACCAAGTCGTCGTCGACACCCACGACCTGCCCGCACTCGCCCGCTTCTGGTGCCAAGTCCTCGACTGGCGCGTGCTGTTCGAGGCAGAGGACGAGATCGTCATCGGCGCGGACGAACACGCTCTGCCCGGGCTGTGCTTCGTACCGGTCCCCGAACACAAGACGGTCAAGAACCGCCTCCACATCGACCTCGCGCCGGACGACCTGGCGGCCGAGGTCGAGCGGATCATCGCGCTCGGCGCGCACCGAGCCGATGTGGGGCAGGGTGAGGACGTCACCTGGGTCACGCTCGCCGACCCCGAGGGCAACGAGTTCTGTGTACTGCGGCCCAAGAAGTCGCTCCTGGACTGAGCCGCATGCTGTCCACAGCGATCGCGGTACCGATCCGCCCGTCGATGCGTACGGCCGTACACATCGATGTGTACAGTTGTACGCATGGGATATCTGCTGCTCGCCGGAGCCATAGCCGCCGAGGTGGCCGCCACGACCGCGATGAAGTTCAGTGAGGGCTTCAGCCGGCTCTGGCCCTCGCTGATCACCTTCGCCGGGTACGTCATCGCCTTCGCGCTCCTCGCCCAGACCCTGAAGACCGTCTCGGTCGGCACGGCCTACGCGATCTGGGCCGGCGTCGGCACCGCCGCCATCGCCGCGATCGGCATGGTGTTCCTCGGGGAAGGGCTGAACGCCGCCAAGCTCGCCGGGATCGCGCTGATCATCGGCGGGGTCGTCGTCCTCAACATGGGCGGGGCCCACTGATGGCACGCCGCTACGACCCCGAGCGGCGCCGGCGGATCATCGACGCGGCGATCCGGGTCGTGGGCGCAAAGGGTCTCGCCGGGCTGAGCCACCGCTCCGTCGCCGCCGAGGCCGATGTGCCGCTCGGCTCCACGACGTACCACTTCAAGACCCTCGACGACCTCATGGTCGCCGCACTGCGCCAGGCGAACGAAGGCTTCGCCAAGCTGGTCGCGGCGCGCGGCGGCCTGGCGGACACCCGGGCCGACCTGGCCGGTGAACTCGCAGGCCTGATGGGCGAGTGGCTCGCGGGCGACCGCACCGCCGTGGAGCTGGAGTACGAGCTCTACCTCGCCGCCCTCCGCCGCCCCGCCCTGCGCCCCGTCGCCGAGGAGTGGGTCCGTGAACTCGCCGACTGCATCGCCCAGCGCACCGACCCCGTCACCGCACGCGCCCTCGTCGCCCTGCTGGACGGCATCTGCCTCCAGGTCCTGCTGACGGGGGCGCCCTACGACGAGGAGTACGCACGCGAGGTTTTGGGACGCGTGATCCCCTGAACTGCCATGAAGGGCCTCCACGTGCTGGTGCGCCCGCCACCTGAGACGCCCGGCGCACCGGTTCGCCCGCGCGGGCCCCGCCACGTTAGGTTTCACCCATGACCGACACGACTGCTACTCGCACCACCGGCGCCGTCGCCGCCGGCCTCGCCACTGTCACCGCCGACGGCACCGTTCTCGACACCTGGTTCCCCGCGCCCGAGCTGGTCGCCGAGCCCGGCCCCTCCGGCACCGAGCGGCTGTCCGCCGAACAGGCCGCGCAGCTGCTCGGCGGCGGCGCGACCGCGGCCACCGGGCCGGACGCCCGCCGCGGCGTCGAGGTGATCGCGGTCCGTACGGTCATCGCCTCGCTGGACGACAAGCCGCTGGACGCGCACGACGCGTACCTGCGGCTGCACCTGCTCTCGCACCGCCTGGTCAAGCCGCACGGCCAGAGCCTGGACGGCCTCTTCGGCCTCCTCGCCAACGTCGCCTGGACCTCGCTCGGCCCGGTCGCCGTCGACGACGTCGAGAAGGTCCGGCTCAACGCCCGCGCCGAGGGCCTGCACCTCCAGGTCACCTCCATCGACAAGTTCCCGCGCATGACGGACTACGTCGCGCCGAAGGGCGTCCGCATCGCCGACGCCGACCGGGTACGCCTCGGCGCGCACCTCGCCGCGGGCACGACGGTCATGCACGAGGGCTTCGTGAACTTCAACGCGGGCACGCTCGGCACCTCCATGGTCGAGGGCCGCATCTCGGCCGGCGTCGTGGTCGGTGACGGCTCGGACATCGGCGGCGGCGCCTCCACCATGGGCACGCTGTCCGGCGGTGGCAACGTCCGCATCACCATCGGCGAGCGCTGCCTGGTCGGCGCCGAGGCGGGCGTGGGTATCGCGCTCGGGGACGAGTGCGTGGTCGAGGCGGGTCTGTACGTCACCGCGGGCACCCGCGTCACGATGCCCGACGGCCAGATCGTCAAGGCCCGCGAGCTCTCCGGCGCCTCGAACATCCTCTTCCGCCGCAACTCGGTGACGGGCACGGTCGAGGCCCGCCCGAACAACGCGGTCTGGGGCGGCCTCAACGACGTACTGCACAGCCACAACTGAGCCTTCGCGTACGTCGGTTCAGCCTCGACGCCCTCCTGCCTGCCGCAGGAGGGCGTTCGGCTATGCGGAGGTCCCGAGGGCCGCGGCGAACTCCGTGAGCGCCGTGAAGTCGTCCTCGCGCAGGCCGAGTCGGGGACTGACGTGGTGGAGCAGCGCGGGCCCGGCGTGATGTGCGGCGACGTACGAGTCGTCGGCCGGGCCCTGTTCGTCGTCCACCCAGGCGAAGGCGCGGCCCTCGGCGTACGCCACGATCCGCTCCGTCTTCCAGTGGACCCCGTCGGGCCGCTCGACGAACAGGGCGCCGGTGAAGTCGACGTAGGGGAGTTCGGGCAGGCCGACGACCGGGGCGATCCAGCGGTTCGCAGCGTCCATCCACGTGGTGGCCCAGCACAGGTCGAAGCCGAGGTCCAGCAGGCTCCGGCCGTGGCCGGGGTGCAGCCACACCCGCAGCGGCCGCTCGCCGGGGTGCACGCTCGCCCGGATCGTCGTGTACCCCTCGGGCCGCCGCGACGGCCGGGCCGCGTACGGGTTGAGGGGGCCGTCGACGTCGAGGAACAGCAGAGGCCTGCTCATGGAGCCACCGTAGGGGACGGGCCGCGGGCGGCCGAGGGAATTTGGTTCGAGGCCGGCGGCATAGTGGCGGGCGGGTGCGCGCGTCACAAGGGGCAGAGGGGCGAGCCATCGGGTCCGCCGGGGAAGAGAAGGTGACGATGGATGCCGTAACGCAGGACAGCTTCCGGGAGTTCGTGGCGAACCGGTCGTCGGCGCTGCTGAAGACGGCCGTACTGCTGAGCGGCGGCGACCGGCACGCCGCCGAGGACCTGCTGCAGAACGCCTTGATCAAGGCTGCCGGGCGCTGGCACCGCATCGACGAGCCCGAGGCGTACGTACGGCAGATCCTCTACCGGCAGCAGGTGAGCCGCTGGCGGCTGAAGTGGCGCCGCCGGGAGTTCACCGTCGCCGAGCCGCCGGAGGCCGCGCGGGGCGGCGGGGACGCGGCGTCCGACGCCGAGCTGCGCGTGGTGATGCGCGGCGCACTGGCCCGGCTGACCGACCGGCAGCGCACCGTGCTCGTGCTGCGGTACTTCGAGGATCTGCCCGAGGCGGAGGTCGCCCGGGTCCTCGGCTGCACCGTCGGCACCGTGCGCTCCACGACGCACCGTTCGCTCGCCAGGCTCCGTGCGCTCGCCCCCGAACTGGCCGCGATGGGCTCGGCGGCCGCCGAGCAGCCGCCGTCCCGTGACTTCTCGCCCTTGGAGGTGCGCTCATGAACGTCGACGAACTGGTACGTGACACATTCCGTGAGCAGGCGGCCGACGACACGCTCGCCCCGCTCGGCCTCGCGGACCGCGTGCTCGCCGCCCGCAGGCGCCGCCGCGCCCGCACGGTCGTCGGCGTCGCGGTGGGCACGGTCGCCGCGATCGCGGTGGCCGTCGCCGTACCGCTGACCGGCTCCGGCAAGGACGACATCCGTCCGGCCAGCCGGATGAACCGGAGCGACATCATCGCCCACCCCGACCAGTCGCCACCGCGCGACCTGATCGCCGCGGGGGACGAGGCGCTCGCCGCGTTCAGCACGAGCAGGAACGTGAAGCAGCCCAACAAGGACCAGATCGTCACGCGGACGTACACCCTGCTGAACCAGAAGACCGGGAAGTACGTGAAGGACCGCCGGTGGTCCTTCGTGGACATCGCGCCGGGCATGCTGACCGCGGCCGTCCTGGAGGGCGAACTGCCCGCCAAGCGCGTCGGGTTGCTGAACCTGATGACCGGCAAGGTGGACCGCTGGATCCCGGTCGGCCAGGGCGTGGCCGGCGTCCACTTCTCGCCCGACGGCAAGAAGCTGGTCGCCACGACGTACGCCAAGAACCCGGACCGGCTCTTCTGGAGCCACCGGATCCCGGTCAACGACAGCATCGAGCCGCAGGCCGTGCCGAGCAGGACCGGGTTCACCGTCGTCGACGTCGCCTCCGGGAAGGGCGAGTGGCACAAGGCGCCTTACCCGAAGGACGCCTTTGTGGGCAGCGCCCGCGCGGACTTCAGGTTCGACCACGACGGCACGCTGCTCGTCGAGCAGATCTCCATGGCGCCCGGCAGCGTCTACCGCGACCTCCAGGGCAAGAAGGTGGCCACACCTCGCGCCGAGAAGTACGTCGACGTGTACGTGGACGCGGGCCTCTCGCCCGACGGGAAGATCGCCGCAGGCGGCTTCGCCGGCCGCGGCAAGGAGATCGCCTCCGAGCTCCTCGACCCGGTCACCGGCAAGCGGATCGGCAAGGTGCCCGGTCAGATGCTGCTCGCCTGGGCGGACAACAAGCGGCTGATCGCCTGGGGCATCACCCCCGGCACGAACGAGTTCCGTCAGCAGCTGGTACTGATCACCATCGGCAGCGACAAGATCGTGCCGCTCAGTGACTTCCGTACCCCGAAGGACAACTCGATCGGACGCTGGGAACCGCTGTTCACGACGCGCTGACCAGCTCGTCGTATGCGCGGAGCAGCCCGTCGACCGCCTCGCGGCCGGCGGGCCGCAGCGGCGCGCGGACCGGACCGCCGGGCAGGCCGAGGGAGTTCAGGAGCGCCTTGGCGGTGACGGTGCCGGGGAGGCCGGAGGCCATCATCGACTCGACGAGGTGGCAGGCCTGTTGTTGAAGGCGGGCCGCCCCGGCCGTGTCCCCGGTGTCGAACGTGTCCAGGATCAACCGAAAGTGACGTGGCGTCACATTGGCGACCGTGCTGACGTATCCGGCGCCGCCGATGGCGTACTGCGCAAGGACGTACTCGTCGCAGCCCGTGTAGTACGCCAGATCCGTGCGGGACATCACCTTCTGGGTGCCGAGGAGGTCGTAGGCGCAGTCCTTGACGGCCACGATCCGAGGGTGCTGGGCGAGGCGGATCATCGTGTCGGGCTCGATGCGGGTGCCGGTGCGGCCGGGGATGTCGTACAGCGTGAGCGGCAGTCCGCAGGCGTCGGCGATCTCGCGGAAGTGTGCTTCGAGGGCGTCCTGAGGGGGCCGGCTGTAGTACGGGGAGACCACCAGCAGGCCGTCCGCGCCCGCCTTTTCCGCCTCCAGGGACAGCTCCACGGTATGCCGCGTGTCGGCGGTGCCGACGCCCGCCACGATCGACGCCCGATCGCCGACCGCCTCGCGGACCGCCCGCACGAGCGCCGTCTTCTCGGCGTCCGTCGTGGTCGGCGACTCACCGGTGGTGCCGGAGAGCACCAGCCCCTCACAGCCCTCGGAGACCAGCCGGTCGGCGAGCCGCTGCGCACCGTCGAGGTCGAGCGTGCCCGCCTCGGTGAAGGGCGTGATCATCGCGCAGAGGGCGCGGCCGAAGGGGGTCGAAGTCGTCATGGGAGTAGTGTCGGCGCCATCGACAGTGAAGCTCCACTTAATTCTTCTACGAGGAACAGGGAAGCATTGCTACGAGGTGGCTGCTTTCTCGGAGGCACTGGTGCCAATTCGGCCCCTTATGGGTCACCATGGCGAGGACGGTAGCCGGCAGCAGGTCAGTCGACAGCAGGTCACGGGAGGCGTCATGAGGCTCGGCAAGGCACTCGCCACCGGAGTCGCGGAGGAGCAGGTCGCCCCGCAAGCGGAAGAACTCCGACTCCCCGACGAACTCACCGAAGAGACAGCGGAGTCGAAGGCGCCCGCGCCCGAAGAGGTCCCGGTCGCCCGATGAGACTGCGGCTCCCAGAGGAACACCCGACGGAGCCGCCGACCGGATACAAGATCGCCTACCCGGTGCTGTCCCACGACGGCACCCGGGCCGGCTTCACCGGTGTGTCGCTCGGCGGCGCGCTGCCCTACGGCGTCCTCGACGAGGCCGGGTGCGTCTACGGACGGCGGCACAGCGCGCCGCACCGGCGCTGCGACTGCGGCTTCCACTGCGTGCACGACCGCGCGGCGGCCGAGGCGCTGCTGTGCACCGAGCACGCGGCGGCGGTCCTGCTCGAGGTCACCGTCCTCGGCGCCTACATCCGCTTCGAGCTCGGGTTCCGTTACGCGCGCCAGCGGGTGCGCACCGCGACGGTCGGCCGGTGCGCGTGCGGCGCCCCGGCCGCCGCCCTCGCCGACGCGGGCTGGGGCCGCCCCGGCCGGCGCGTGCTGGCCGCCGCGTGCGCGGGATGCGTACGGGGCCGTACGTCGTTGACGCTCGCGGCGTTCGCCCGGCTGGCCGGGGAGGGTCTGCGGGTGCGCGCCGGGGACGGCGCCCTCGCGGCGGTCCCCGGCGGCGCGCAAGCGCTGACCGGCGTGCTGGACGTCAGCGAACTCACTGCCGAAGCCGCGCTGTTGCAGGCCCGGCTCGACTGGTTCCAGACCCAGCTGGCCCGGCTCGGCGAGCGCGGGCCGGAGGGGTAGCCGGTCCCGGTCCGGGTACCCGGGTGTCCCGAAACGAGAGGAGGCGGGACACCGTGACCGGGACCATGGACCACCGGCCCGCACGGGACGAGCACGCGCATCAGTCGGTGGGCGAACTCGTCGGGCAGGCGACCGAACAGCTCTCCCTGCTGGTACGGCAGGAAGTGAGCCTCGCCAAGGAGGAGTTGGCGGCCAAGGGGCGGCACGCGGGACGCGGCGGCGGGCTGCTCGGAGCGGCAGGCGCTGTCGGGTACGTCGGGCTGATGACCCTGGCCGCCGCGGGCGTCGCCGCGCTCTCCCTGAGCCTGGCCGTGTGGGCCGCGGCGCTCATCGTCATGGCGGTGCTCTTCGCGATCGCGGGCGTCCTGGCCGCCACCGGTCGCGCACAGCTGCGCCGCGCCGCGCCCCCCACGCCCGAACGGGCCCTCGACAGCGTCAGGGCAGATGTGGACGAGATCAAGGAAAGGGCACACCGATGACGGACGACAGCACGGGTGCCGAAGCCGCGAAGGCGGCGGAAGCCAAGACGGACCCCACGGCTCAGAAGGCCGGCGCGGGCGCCAAGGGGCCGCAGGAGCTGCGGCGGGACATCGAGCAGACCAGGGGCCAACTCGGCGACACTGTCGAGGAGTTGGTGGCCAAGACGGACGTGAAGGCCCGGGCCAGGGCACGCGCCGCCGAACTCAAGGGCCGGGCGGGCACCATGACCGTTCAGGTACGGGAGACGGCGACGCACGCCGGCCACACGGTGCAGGACAAGGCGGCCCACGCCGGGCACGTCGTGCAGGACACCGTGCCGCCGCCCGTGCGGACCGCGGCCACCACGGTCGTCCGGGCAGGATTGCGGCACCCCCGCCCGGTGCTGATCGCGGGCGCGGGCGCTGTGGTCGCGGCGGGTCTGCTGCGGCGGCGCCGCAACGGGCACCACTGACGCCGGCACGCCGAACGGCTGAAACGGTGGGCGGGACCGCAGGAGCGGTCCCGCCCACCGTTTCAGCCGGTTTCCGTTGTCCGGCCGGGTCTCCTACGGGTCCGTGCCGTCCGGCGTGGTCGGCCGCGTCCGGGCCCGTGCCTCGCGCAGGGCCTGCAGCCGCGGCGGCCACTTGCGGGTGTCGCGCGGTTCGACGTACGGCTCCTCGGTGGGCGGCTGTCCGCCGGTGATCGCCCGCTGGCGGGCCAGTTCGGCGTCGAACTCCAGGCCCAGCAGGATCGCCAGGTTGGACAGCCACAGCCACACCAGGAAGACGATGGCGCCCGCGAGTGTGCCGTAGGTCTTGTTGTACGAGCCGAAGTTGGACGCGTAGAGGGCGAACCCGGCGGACGCGGCCAGCCAGATCAGCGTCGCGAGAACGCTGCCGGGGCTCACCCAACGGAAGCCGCGACCACGGACGTTGGGGGCGGCCCAGTACAGCAGGGCGATCATCAGGATCACCAGGAGCACCAGGACCGGCCACTTGGCGATGCCCCAGACCGTGATCGCCGCGTCGCCCAGGCCGATCGTGGTGCCCGCCCGCTCGGCCAGCGGCCCGGTGAACACCACGATCAGCGCGCTGGCCGCGAGCATCAGCATCAACGTGATCGTCAGCACCAGCCGCAGGGGCGTGATCTTCCAGACGGGGCGGCCCTCCGGCAGGTCGTACACCGCGTTCGAGGCGCGGATGAACGCGGCGACGTAACCGGACGCGGACCACAGGGCCGCGATCAGGCCGACCATCGCCAGCACGCCGCCCGTGCCGCCGCTGTCGCTGAGCTGCACCACCGCGTCGTGCAGGATGTCCCGGGCCGGGCCAGGTGCGAGGTCGCCGATGTTGTCGAGGATCTTGTCCGTCGCGTGCTGCCCCACCACGCCCAGCAGGGACACCAGCACCAGGAGCGCGGGGAACAGCGACAGGACGCCGTAGTACGTCAACGCGGCGGCCCGGTCGGGGAGTTGGTCGTCCTGGAACTCCTTCGCCGTGCGCCGCACCACATCCCGCCAGGATCGCGCGGGCAACTCGGAGGGGCTGTCCTTCTCGTCCATGACCTGGCGAGTCTCCCGAATCCGGGGGGCGAATCGCGGGGCCGACCTGATTCTTGGACCGGCGACCGGCGACCGGCGACTCCGACCGACAACTTAAATCGTCTGGACAAAAAAAGTGTTCGGTGGGATGGTGGAGTCATGTTGGACGTGACCGTGATCGAGGACCCTGCGGCAGCCGCCGTCTCACTGGACCCGATACGGGCTCGGCTGCTGGCCGAGCTCGCTGTCGGCCCCGCGTCGGCCGCCATGCTGGCCGGCAAGGTCGGGCTGCCCCGGCAGAAGGTGAACTACCACCTCAAGGCGCTGGAGCGGCACGGCCTGGTGGAGCTGGCGGGGGAGCGCCGCAAGGGCAACGTCACCGAGCGGCTGATGCGCGCGACCGCCGCGTCGTACGTCATCTCGCCGCTCGCGCTCGCCGCCGTACAGCCCGACCCGGACCGCTTCCGCGACCAGCTCTCCGCCCGCTGGCTGCTCGCGCTCGGCGCCCGGCTGGTCCGTGACGTCGGCACGCTGATCACCGGCGCGGCGAAGGCGCGCAAGCGCCTGGCGACCTACGCCCTCGACGGCGAGGTGCGCTTCGCCTCCGCCGCCGACCGGGCCGCGTTCATCGAGGAGCTGACGGCGGGCGTCAGCGCCCTGATCCGCAAGTACGACGCCCCAGGCACCGACGGCGGCCGGGACCACCGGATCGTCGTCGCCGTCCACCCCACGGTCAAAGCCACGGCCGAACCCCAGCCCGCCCCGGAACTCGACCAGTAACCCCGTAGTACTCAGGAGCCACCATGTCCAAGGAATTCGAGATCGTCTGCGAGACCGAGATCGACGCCACGCCCGAGGAGGTGTGGGAGGCCTTCACCAACGGCACCGGCGGCTGGCTGTGGCCGATGGAGGCCCCCGAGCCGCGCGAGGGAGGCAAGGGGCCGTTCGGTTCCACGATCACCACCTGGGACCCGCCGCACCGCTACGTCAACCGCGTCGAGGACGTAGACGGGATCTCCGAGCAGACCCTCAACCAGCTCGACTACACCGTGGAGCCCCGCGACGGCGGCAAGCGCGCCTGGGTGCGGTACGTGCACAGCGGCATCTTCGTCGACGACTGGGACAACCAGTACGACGGTGCGAGCAGGCACAACGACTTCTATCTGCACACCCTGCGCGAGTACGTGACGCACTTCGCGCGCCGCCCGGTCGCCTTCACCACCTTCGACGGCCCCGAGGCGTCCAAGACCCCCGACGCCTTCACCGCCGTCGGCCGGGCGCTCGGCCTCGCGCAGGACACGGAGGCGGGCGCCCGCGTGCGGGTGCAGGGCCCGGGCGGTCAACTCCTCGACGCCGTGGTCGACTTCCGCAACCCGTACTTCATCGGGCTGCGCACCGGCGACGCCCTGATCCGCTTCTTCGGCCGCAACCACTGGGGCGCCCCGGTGGGCATCTCCGTCCATGACTTCGCGGCCGGCGCGGACGCCCAGGCCGATGAACTCGCCTGGAAGGGCTGGCTGAACGCGGCCTTCGCCGCCTGAACCGCTCGACTCACCTGAGCACTCGACTCACCTGAGCAAGGGACGAGCCCGGCCCCCCGGACGACGGGGCCGGGCTCGTCGGCATGCGGCGGCCGAAACCGCCTGCAAGGACTACGGCTTGAAGCGCAGCACCTGCGGGTCGTGGTCGCTGATCTGGTCGTTGAACTCCGAGTTGACGTGCACGGAGTCGTAGTCGAGGTCGCAGCCGCGCCGGATCGACGGGCTGACCAGGATCTGGTCGAGGACCTGCTGGTTGCCCTGGTAGTCGTACGTGTAACGCTCGCTCTTCGGCAGCGACTTGATCGCCGACCAGAGCTCGCCGTCACCCTCCAGGATCTTCGCGGTGTCGGAGAACTCGAAGTCGTTCATGTCGCCGAGCGCGATGACGTCCGCGTTCTTCTGCACGTCGAGAACGCTCTTGACGAACGCGTTGACCAGCGTCGCCTGGGCGTGGCGCTGGACCTCCGAGCTGCGTACCACCGGCTGGTACTGCGAGGTCAGTCCCTGGTCGCCGCCCTTGGAGTTGAGGTGGTTGGCGATGACGAAGACCGTACGGCCGCGGAAGACGAACTCGCCGGCCAGCGGCTTGCGGCTGGACTTCCAGGCGGTGTCGGCCGGGGCGATACGGCCGGGAGAGGCCGTCAGCTGCGCCTTGCCGTGCACCTTGGTGACGCCCACCGCGGTGGTGGAGTCGCCGCCCGCACGGTCCGTGAAGGAGACGCGCTCCGGGTTGAACAGGAACACCTGGCGGATGTTGCCGCCGGGCTCGCCGCCGTCCTGGTCGTTGACCGGGTCGATCGAACGCCAGTCGTACTTCGGGCCGCCCGCCGCGACGATCGCGTCGATCAGCTTGTTCACCGTCACGTCGGCGGCGACCGTGCCGTCGTCCGTCGCGCCGTTGTTGTCCTGGATCTCCTCCAGGGACACGATGTCGGGCGACTGCAGGTTGTTCACGATCGCGGCGGCGTGCGAGGCGAAGGTGGCGTCGGACGGGTCGAGGTTCTCGACGTTGTACGTCGCGACCGCCAGCTCGCCGCGCGACTGCTTCTGCGTCGTCTCGCGCTGCAGGCCGCCGCTCTTCAGCGTGCCGAGCTCGCTCGCCACGAGGGTGTAGCCGCCGAACTGGTTGTAGTCCAGCGGGCCGGTCGTGGCGCCGGTCAGTGTGTCGCCGACGTTCGCCTTCGGGAAGTCGGCCGTCGAACCCAGCGACTGGATCTGCAGACGGCCGGTGTTCTGCGAGTCGTACGAGCCGTAGAGGGTGCCGCCGCGGCGGGTCCGGTTCTCGTGCGGCTTCACCGTGACCCACACCTCGGAGTACGGGTCGGTGGCCGTCACCACGCGGGCGTCGGCGACCTGGACGTTCATGCCCTCCAGGGACTCGTAGTAGTCCAGGGCGTACTTCGTCGGCTCCAGCGTCAACGCGTTGATCGAGCCTGCCGCGGCGGTGTCGCCGGCGGGGGTGTACGCGGCTGGGACCGAGTGGGCGTCCACGACCGTGGCGGCCGGTACCGCGTTGCCGCTGGAGAGCACCGTCACCGTCGGCTTGGTGATCTCCGTCAGCGACTGGTTGCCGGTGGAGACGCCGCCGGGCACGTACTCGGAGACCGTGCCCGTCACGGTGACCGAGTCGCCCACGGCGACCTTCGGGGCGGAGCTGGTGAAGACGAACACGCCCTCACTGGTGGCCGGGTTGTCGTCCGCGTTCGGGTCCTGGAGCCAGAACCCCTTCGACGAACCGTAGGTGCGCAGGGCCGTGACGACACCGGCCACGTCCGTGACCTTCTGGCCGGCCAGCGGGGATATCCGGGTGGTGCCCTGGATGTCATGGATGCGTACGACGTCGGCGTGGGCCGGCGAGGTGAGGACCACCGTGGACACCGCGGAACAGACGGCGGCGACGGTGAGCGCGGCGAGGCGCGAGGAAGACTTGCTCGGCAACGGGATCCCTCCGGGGACGTGCAGAAGCGCCGGGACGAGGGTGGAGCACTGGACGGGGGTGGAGCACTGGGGGGAATGCAACCGGTGGGGCGGTTGGTGACGCGCGTAGAAACCGTTCCAGGAGCTACCGGTGAGTTTCTACGCGCGTCAATCTCGTGTGTGGGTCGGCCACTTGTCAAGGTTTCGGCCATGTCCGGAGCCGGTCGAGGAGATGAACCGGGCGGCATGGGGCGAAATCCGTCTAGGCTGAGCGTGCATTTTTCCCGGGGCGTTCCCCCGGTCCGCAGGTACGTCCGGAGGAGACCCACCCGATGTCAGACAGCGCCCCCCTGCCGCCGGTTCGGCTGCACTCCGAAGCGGAGCTCGCACGGGACGCGCTCGCCGCGCCGTTGCTCTCCCGCGCCGCCCGGCTCGCCCGCTGGGCGAGCGAGGACACCCGGGTCGGAGCGGGCGGCGAACTCGTCGAGGAGCAGCTGCCGGAGGCCGCCGCGGAACTGGGTCTCACCGGCGACGACGCGGCCGCCTACGCCTCGGAGGCCTGGCAGGTGGCCGTCGACACCGGACTCGTCGAGATCGTGGACGAGGAGGAGGGCACGGTCGCCGCGGGCGAGGACCTCGCGCTGCTCACCTCCGGAGCACCGCAGGACGTGCTCGGCGTATGGCTCGCCGCCCTGGAGACCGTCATCGCCGACGCGAGCGTGCCCGACCTCGACGACCTCGTCGGTGCGATGGACGAGGACGGGGAGGTCGACTTCTCCCAGCTCGACTGGGACCCCGAGGCGGAGGCCGAGTTCCTCGACGGCGTGCTCGGCAACCTCTACCTGCTCACCGTCAGCGAGGACGGCGCCGCCGACGGCCCCGTGCCGCTGCCCGCCCTGGCCGCGTCGATGATCGTGCCCGACGACATGGGGGAGCCCACCAACGACGTACTGGAGCAGGTGTCGGACGCGATGATGCGGCTCGACGACCAGTTCCGTCTCCTGGAGCCCGTCGGCCTGGTCGATTTCCAGCCCGTCGACGAGGCACTGATGGCGGACGCCGACGAGGGCGAGGAGCCGACGGCGTCCCTCGACGACACCGACGTCTCGCGCTACGGAATGGTGCGGCTCACCCCGCTCGGGCTGTACGGGCTGCGGGCGCGGTTCCTCGAAGCGGGCTTCGAGGCCCCCGCGGTGGGCGACCTCGCGGACAAGGGCGCGGACGCGCTGCTCGACGGGACGTCCGCGTTCGGGCCCGCCGCCGCCCAGGCCGAGACCGAACAGTGGCTCGCCCGGCGTGAACCCCTCGCCGCGGCAAGGGAGTTGCTCGCCGCAGCGCGCGGCGCGGACACCGGCGCCCCGCTGCGGCGGCTGCGCTGCCAGCAGGCGCTGTCGCTCGTCGGCCCGGGGGCCGAGCCCGCGCTGCGCGAGGTCCTCGGCGACGCGGAGCTGGGCGGGCTCGCCCGGGTGTGGCTCAGCGAGCACGGCGCGGCCGACGTGCCCGCGCCGTCCGAGGCCATGGTGTTCTGGCTGACCATCGACACCGTCGCCGCACAGCTCGCCGCCGAGGGCAACTCGACGGAACTGCAAGGGCTCGTGGAGGGCCTCGCCCAGCAGCACACCGGGTTCTTCGCGGCGGCCTGGCGGGTGGACCACCCCGCCACCCCGGAGGTCCTGGAGGCGATGGGGCGGCTGCACCCGGACAAGAAGGTCGCCAAGGAAGCCCGTAAGGCGGCTTTCAAGGCACGCTCCCAGCAAGGCGGCTGACGGGCAGCGGCGGGGAGGCGGGCTTCCCCGCCGCGGGAGGCGTCGCGTGTGAAATGCCAGGTCCGCGGGTGATCCGTGTCCGCCGGTGTTCTTCGTGAAGGTTGTTCGGGCCGGCGGTCCGTGTGCGGACGTCCGGGTGGATTCATGGAAGCAGGACCCCTGACGTCGGCCTGCGTTCAACTCCTGTTCAGGCGCGGACGGGACGGTGTGGCCGCGACCGAGATCGCCACTCGCCCCCCACGCCAGTCCCACTCCACCGTCACAGGAGACACCATGTCGCTCACCCGCAGGGACTTCGCCAGAAAGTCCGCGATCACCGGTGCCGGTGTCGCGCTGGCCGGCAGCGTGGGGGCCCTCGCCACCGCGCCCAACGCCCTCGCGTCCACGGAGACCGGCATCGACAGCGCGGAGTCGGGGCACGGGCACGGCGGCGTCGGCTACGGGCCGCTCGTTCCCGACCCCAAGGGCCTGCTCGCGCTGCCCGCCGGGTTCTCGTACCGCGTCATCACCTACAGCGGCAGGACCAAGCTGGAGTCCGGCGAGTTCACGCCGTCCAACCACGACGGCACGGCCACCTTCCACGGGCCGCGCGGCGCCACGCTCCTGGTCAACAACCACGAGCTCAAGGGCCCGCGCGCCGGCTGGCAGTACCCCGTACCGCTCACCGAGGGCCTCGTCTACGACCCGGCCGCGGCCGGCGGCTGCACGGTCGTCGAGGTCCGCCACGACAAGGTCGCCGAGTGGGTCGGCGTCGCGGGCACCTCCACCAACTGCGCGGGCGGCAGCACCCCTTGGGGCACCTGGCTCACCGGCGAGGAGACCGAGGACAAGGCCGGCCAGAACGGCATGACCAAGGACCACGGATACATCTTCGAGGTGGACCCCTGCGACCGCCGCGCCAACCAGAACCCCAAGCCCGTCAAGGCACTTGGCCGGTACGCCCACGAGGCCGCCGTCGTCGACCCCAAGCGCGGCCGCATCTACCTCACCGAGGACGCCGCGGGCCCCAACGGCCTGCTGTACCGCTGGACGCCGCCGCAGGGCTTCGAGCACGGCCACGGCCGGCTGAAGACCCTCGCCGACGACGCGGGCTCGCTGCAGGCCTTCAAGTGCTTCGACTCCGGCGGCCAGTTCGTCGACGACCTCTCCCGCGCCACGAAGATCGGCACGGTCTACGGCGTGGACTGGGTGGACGTCCCCGACCGCGACGCGAAGACGGTCTCCGTCCGCAAGCAGTTCACCGACGGCCAGGTCACCCGCGCCCGCAAGCTCGAAGGCATGTGGTGGGGTGACGGCGGCACGTACATCGTCTCCTCCTTCGCCCGCGAGGAGAGCCCCGTCCAGCACGACGGCGCCGTCTGGTTCTACGACCCCAAGCGCCGCACCCTGACGCTCAAGGTCCTGCTCGGCGTGAACCCCGACCCGTCCGTCGACGGCGCCTTCGACGGCCCCGACAACATCACCGTCTCCCCGTACGGCGGCCTCGTCATCGCCGAGGACGGCGAGGGCATCCAGCACCTCTTCGGCGCCACCGACAGCGGTCGCACCTACCCGATCGCCCGCAACGAGCTGAACATCGGCACCGAGGAGGAGCCCGAATACAGCGAGTTCACCGGCGTCACCTTCTCGCCCGACGGCAGGATCCTGTACGCCAACATCCAGACGCCGGGCATCATGCTCGCGATCACCGGCCCCTGGAAGCGCCAGAAGCGCAGCTGAACTCCCGGCGGTAATTAATTCGTTCGCTCGGCCCGCGGTACGCCTCCTAAAGTGATGCATGTCCAGGTGCGAAGGCAGGACCTACTTCCACTGATAATGGGGCGGCCGCGGGTTCGAGTCCCGCCACCGGTACAACGCGCCGGTGTAGCTCAGGGGTTAGAGCACCTACGTCGGTTCCGCCGGCCTTGAACTCTGGACACCACAACTTCATGAACTTCATGCACCTCCCGGTGCGCAGGCTGCGGCTACTTCTCTCTCAAAGAATCCACGCCGCCGCCGAATTGATCTCGGGAGGCGCAGCTCATGGTGGGTGTCCGGTGCGCAGGCAACGGTTACTTCATTGGATCAGAAGGTTGCGGGTTCGAATCCCGTCATCGACCTCGGGTCGATGTAGCTCAATGGATAGAGCATCCGACTAAAGTCCGCCGCCGACCCCTGATCTCGGGCACCCTCCATTTGCTGTGCCTCCCTCCGAAACGCGACCGCATGGTCGCAGAAGAGAATTCGGGGGAATTCACCATGGCACGATTCAACACCAAGGCGGCCCGGGCGCAGCCCACTTCGCGGGTCACCTCCACGGGCCGAGTGCTCCGTACCTTCCAGGGCGGACGCGGCCGTGAGCGCGACGCACGCTCCGAGCTCTTCCTGCTGGCGATCGCCAACTTCGTCTCCCAGAACACCTTCTACGAGACCGGCGAGGACCGCGACGAGCGGTTCGCGACCCTGGTGCGCGAGCTCGCCGTCGAGGACCCGCAGTGGACCGCGGGCCTGCTCGGCTGGCTGCGCGGCGAGGGCAACCTGCGCACGGCCTCCATCGTGGGCGCCGCCGAGTACGTCAAGGCACGTCTCGACGCGGGCGCCACCGACGGACCGGCCAACCGCGAGGTCATCGCCTCCGTGCTGCGCCGCCCCGACGAGCCGGGCGAGCTGCTCGGGTACTGGACCTCGATGTACGGCCGCAACGTGCCCAAGCCCGTCAAGCGCGGCATCGCCGACGCCGTACGCCGTCTCTACAGCGGCAAGTCGCTGCTGAAGTACGACACCGCCTCCAAGGGCTACCGCTTCGGCGACATCCTCAACCTCGTGCACGCGGCGCCGGACCCCGGCAAGCCGTGGCAGGGCGACCTCTTCCAGTACGCGCTGGACCGTCGGCACAACCCGGACACCGCCGTGGTGCCCAGGTCGCTGCCCGTCCTTGCGGCCCACCGCGACCTGATGGCGCTGCGGCCCGCCAAGCGGCGCAAGGTCGTGACCGGTGCGCACGGCGCGCAGCGCCTCGCGGACGCCGGGATGACCTGGGAGGCGCTGGCCGGCTGGCTGCAGGGGCCGATGGACAAGGAGGCCTGGGAGGCCGTCATCCCGTCCATGGGCGCGATGGCGCTGGTCAGGAACCTGCGCAACTTCGACCAGGCCGGTGTCTGCGACGAGGTCGCGGCCCAGGTCGCGGCGAAGATCAGCGACCCGGCGGAGGTGGCGCGTTCGCGGCAGTTCCCGTTCCGCTACCTCGCCGCGTACCAGCACGCGCCCTCGCTGCGCTGGTCGTACCCGCTGGAGCAGGCGCTCGGCCACTCGCTGGCCAACGTGCCCGCGCTCGGCGGCCGGACGCTGGTGCTCGTCGACCGGTCCGGCTCGATGTTCTACTCGCGCCTGTCGGAGCGCTCGGAGCTCAACCGGGCCGACGCCGCCGCGATCTTCGGCACGGCGCTCGCGCTGCGGGCGGCGGACGCGGATCTCGTCGAGTTCGGCACCGGCAGCAACCGGGTGAGCTTCCGCAAGGGCGAGTCGGTGCTGAAGGTGCTCGACCGCTTCGGCGACCTCGGCGGCACGAACACCAGCGAGGCCGTGCGCCGGCACTACAAGAAGCACGACCGCGTGCTCATCGTCACCGACGAGCAGGCGACGTACAGCCACTACGGCGACCCGACCGAGCAGGTTCCGGCGCACGTCCCGGTCTACACCTGGAACCTCGCGGGGTACCAGGCGGGCCACGGCCCGTCCGGGAAGGGCAGCCGGCACACCTTCGGAGGACTTTCGGACGCGGCCTTCCGGATGGTTCCGCTCCTTGAGGGGGCGCGGGACGCCGACTGGCCGTGGGTCGCCTGAGAGGCGAGGTGTGAGTGCGGCCCGTACCTCGGTGCGGGCCGCACTTTCGTATCCACGGCGGTCTTGCGCGCATCCACATCTGATATCTAACATTTCAGTTCATGGAGGCGATACGGCCCGTGCGCCGGACCCTGCTCAGGGACCGTGCGTACGAGGCGATACGGGACGCCATCGTGGCCGGTGAGATCGAGCCGGGCGCGGTGGTGCGGGACGCCGACCTCGCGGACCGGCTCGGGCTGTCCCGGGCGCCCGTGCGGGAGGCGTTCGCGCGCCTCCTCGACGAGGGTCTGCTGGAGTCGAAGCCGCAGAGCTACACCCGGGTGACACCCGTCGTCGCCGCCGATGTGCGGGACGCGGCGGCCGTGGTCGCCGCCATGCACGAACTGGCCGTACGGACCGCGGTGCCCCTGCTGCTCCCGGTCCACCTCGACGCCCTGCGGGACGCCAACCTGCGGTTCGCCGCCGCCGTACGCGAGGGGGACGTGGACGCCGCCCTGCGTGCCGACGACGAACTGCACGACGTCCTCGTGCACGTCGCCGGCAATCGTGCGGCCGCCGCCACCATCGCCCGCTACACGCCGCTGATCCGCCGCCTGGAGCGGCGCCGCTTCGGCGAGGGCGGAAGCTGCCGTTCGGCCGGACTGCACGACCGGCTGATCGACGCCTGCGGCGACGGGGACACGGACGAGGCGGTCCGCGTCACGGCGGAGATCTGGCGTGCCCTCGAAGAGCTGGCCGACGTCGTCGACCCATGACCCCGGAGGACCCATGTCCCTTTCCTCGTACGCCCGTTACCCCCTGCTCTTCGGGCCCTCGCCCGTGCATCCCCTGGAGCGGCTGACCCAGCACCTCGGCGGCGCCGCCCTCTGGGCCAAGCGCGAGGACTGCAACTCCGGTGTGGCGTACGGCGGGAACAAGACCCGCAAGCTGGAGTACCTCGTCGCCGACGCGCTCGCGCAGGGCTGCGACACCCTCGTCTCGATCGGCGGGGTGCAGTCCAACCACACCCGCCAGGTCGCCGCCTGCGCCGCCCGCGCCGGACTCAAGTGCGTGCTGATCCAGGAGAGTTGGGTCGACTGGCCCGACTCCGTGTACGACAAGGTCGGCAACATCCTCATCAGCCGTCTGGCCGGCGCCGATGTGCGGCTCGTACGGGCCGGGTTCGGGATCGGCTTCAAGGAGAGCTGGGAGCAGGCGCTGCGAGAGGTGGAGGAGAGCGGCGGCAAGCCGTACGCCATTCCGGCCGGCGCCTCCGACCATCCGCTGGGCGGGCTGGGATTCGCCGGATGGGCTTATGAAGTCGCCGAGCAGGAACGGGAGTCGGGGGTCTTCTTCGACACCGTCGTGGTGTGCTCGGTGACCGGGTCGACCCAGGCGGGCATGGTCGCCGGGTTCCGTGCGCTGGAGGAGGCGGGCGGGCGGACCCGGCGGGTGATCGGGATCGACGCGTCGGCCGCGCCCGCCCGCACCCGTGAGCAGATCGCGCGCATCGCACACGGCACCGGGCAACTCATCGGCGTACAGAAGGAGTTGACGCAAGGCGACATCGAGCTGGACGAGCGCTACCACGCGGGCACCTACGGCATTCCGGACGAGGTCACGCTGGACGCCATGCGGCTCGCCGCGCGCACCGAGGGGATGGTCACCGACCCCGTGTACGAGGGGAAGTCGATGGCCGGGATGGTCGATCTGGTGGCGCGGGGCGAGATCGGCCGTGACTCCACCGTGCTCTACGCGCACCTGGGCGGACAGCCCGCGCTGAACGCGTACAGCGCGCTCTTCTAGGGGGCGTTTTGAAAGTCCTGTGCGGTGCCCGCGGTGTTCGGTGCGGCGCCGTGGGTGCTGTGCGGGACTTTCAAAACACCCCCTGGCATTCACCGCGCTCTTGGCAGAGCGCTCAGGGGGCTGCGCGCCTTCCGGTGATCACGAGTGCCGACACGAGCAGGGCGGCCAGCGCGATCAGCGCTCCGACGCCGAACGCGCGGGACGCGCCGTCGACGAGGATCTCGGACGGCGAGCCGGTGGCATGCCGGGTCGCCGTGCCGAACACCGTGACCAGGACGGAGAGTCCGAGGGTGCCGCCGAGCCACTGCAGGGTCTGCAGCAGACCGGAGGCGGCGCCCGACTCCCGCGGCTCGACACCCGCGAGGATGGTCGCGTTGAGGGGCATGAAACTCAGGCCGACGCCCAGGCCCATCAGCAGCAGTGGGCCGAGCAGGCCACGGGCGTACCCCTCGCCGGGTTCCAGCCGCCACAGCCACCCGGCCGCGGCGATGAGCAGGGTCATGCCGGTCAGCAGGACGGGCCGGGCGCCGAAGCGCTGGAGGAGACGCGGCACGAACCGCACGACGGTGAACATCGCCAGGGTCATGGGCAAGAAGGCCAGTCCTGCGCGCAGCGGGCTGTATTCCAGGACCTGCTGGGTGATCAGAGTGAGGAAGTAGAAGGCGCCGAACATGCCCGCGGGCAGCAGCAGGACGCCCGCGTAGGCGCCCGCGCGGTTGCGGTTGGCGAACAGGCGCAGCGGCATGATCGGCTGAACCGCGCGGGCCTCGATGAGGGTGAAGCCGGTGAGCAGGGCCGCCGCCGTGGTGAAGGCGAGCAGCGACCGTGTGTCGCTCCAGCCGTCCTGCGATACCCGGATGAACGCGTAGACCAGGGAGGTCATGCCCGCTGTGCCGGTCAGTGCGCCCGCCGCGTCGAAGCGGCCCGTGTGGCGCGGGGTTTCGGAGACGAAACGGGGAACGGTGAGAGCGACGCCGATCCCGATCGGCACGTTGATCAGCAGGGCCCAGCGCCAGGACGCCCAATCGGTGAGCATGCCACCGAGGACGAGGCCGACGGAGGCACCGATGCCCGCCATCGACGAGTAGATGCCGAGTGCGTGGTGACGTCGTGGGCCCTCCGGGAAGTTGGTGGTGATCAGGGCGAGGGTGCTGGGCGCGATGAGCGCGGAGCCCGCGCCCTGGAGCGCACGGGCCGCGAGCAGCCAGGCGCTGTCGGTGGCGAGACCGCCCAGCAGCGAGGCGAGTGCGAAGACCAGGACGCCCGAGGTGAGTGCCCGCCGCCGGCCGACGATGTCGCCGACCCGGCCGCCGAGGAGCAGCAGTCCGCCGAAGGCGAGCGTGTAGGTGTTGAGGACCCAGGAGAGGTCGGTGGGGCTGAAGTTCAGGTCCTTCTGGATGTCGGGCAGCGCGACATTGACGACGGTGGAATCGACGCCGACCATCAGGTAGGCGGTCACGATCACGAACAAGGCGGTGCGAAGCCCGGCCGGGTGCGGCGGGGAGATGGCGGGGGATCCGCCGGAGGTGGGCGATGCCGATGCGCTGGACGGACCGGACGGACTCGCCGGTGCGGACGGGGTGGACATGGAATGCTCCCTGTCTGGTGTCCCCGGTCGATCGGTGTGCGGGCAGCGCGGACTGCCCGCACAGGTAAGCGGGGACTGTCTCCGTTTAGTGCTCGCTAAGATACGGAGACGGTCCCCGGTTGGCAAGGAGTTTCTGGATGGCGCAGGTCAAGCCCATGCGTGCGGACGCTCGCCGGAACTATGAGCGGTTGCTGAAGGAGGCGGCACTCGCCTTCGCCGCGCATGGGGAGGGTGCGTCGCTCGATGACATCGCGAAGCGGGCCGGCGTCGGCTCAGGGACGCTGTACCGGCACTTCCCCACGCGGCAGGCGCTGTTGGAGGCCGTCTACGTCGACAGCATCGAGGAGATCGCCGCGCGCGCCGACGCGATCGCGGCCGAACTCCCGCCCGGCGAAGCCCTGGTGGAGTGGCTGAACGAGCTGAGCGAGCGGATGATCCAGGTGCGTGGGCTCAAGACGCTGCTGGGGTCGGCCGTCACGGACGGGAGTTCGGCCGTCCTCACCGCGTGCGGCACCTCCGTCAAGGGCGCGGCGACCCGCCTTGTCGGGGCCGCCCAGCGGGAGGGCACGCTGCGCACGGACGTGGAGCCGATCGAGATCCTGCGGCTGGCGCACGGGGTCGCGACGGCGTCGGAACTGGCCAGCGGCGAGGGCAAGTACATCCGCAGGTATCTGTCGCTGCTGACGGACGGGCTGCGCCCGGAGCGATGAGGCGTTGCGTACGACGACGGGGCGCCCTCCGCGAAGAGGGCGCCCCGGATCACCTGCAGGCGGCCCTCACAGGGACTGTGCCGCCGGCTTCACCATCCCCCGCACCGTGCGGGACTTCACGAAGTCGCCCATGGCCGTCATGTCCCACTCGCCGGAGAACTGCTTGATGAGCTTGGCCATCATCACGCCGGTCTGCGCCTCGGCGTTGGTGAGGTCGAAGCGGACCAGTTCCTCGCCGGTGGTGGCGTCGATCAGACGGCAGTACGCCTTGGCGACCTCGGTGAACTTCTGACCCGAGAACGAGTTCACCGTGAAGACCAGGCCGGTGACCTCCTGGGGGAGGCGGCCGAGGTCGACCACGATCACCTCGTCGTCGCCACCGCCCTCGCCCGTCAGGTTGTCCCCGGAGTGCTTGATCGCGCCGCCCACGATCGAGAGCTTCCCGAAGTAGCAGCTGTCGATGTGGTTGCGCTGCGGACCGTACGCGATCACCGAGGCGTCCAGGTCGATGTCCTTGCCGCGGAACGCGGGCTCCCAGCCGAGACCCATCTTGACCTGGGAGAGGAGCGGGCGGCCGCCCTTGACCAGGGACACCGTCTGGTTCTTCTGGAGGCTGACGCGGCCCTTGTCGAGGTTGATCTTCCCGGTGCCCGGGGCCGGGGCCGGGGCCGGGGGTGCCGGAGCCGCCGGGGGTGCCGCCGGGACGGGCGGCGCGCTGAGGCGCGGATCCAGCGGCGGGGCCGGGGGCGTCACCGGGGCCTGCATCGTGGGCGTGGGCGTGGGCGCGGCCGCGGGGGCCGCCGGGGCGGCGGGCTCCTCCACCGAGACGCCGAAGTCCGTCGCGATGCCCGCCAGGCCGTTCGCATACCCCTGGCCGACCGCGCGGGCCTTCCACGCGCCGCCGCGGAGGTAGATCTCCACGATCACCAGCGCCGTCTCGGTGCCCAGCCGGGGAGGGGTGAACGACGCCAGAACCGCGTTGTCGTCCGCGTTGCGGATCGTGGCCGTCGGCTCGATGCCCTGGAACGTCTGGCCCGCCCCGTCCGGGCTCGCGGTGACGACGATCTTCTCGATGCCGGGAGGAACCGCGGCGGTGTCGACCGTGATCGCGTCGGGGGCCGTGCCGCCGCCCGAGCGGTACGTCACACCCGGGCCGTTGGGCTGGTTGTAGAAGATGAAGTCGTCGTCGGAGCGCACCTTGCCGTCGGCGGTGAGCAGCAGGCTCGACACGTCGAGCCGCACCGGGGCGGCGACGTCCACCGTCACGCGGGTGACCGGGAGAGGGATGTTCGAGCCGGGGGTCATAGCTGTCATGCCGGGAGAACGACCGGGGCCGCTTTACCGTTCCCTTACCCTTCGGCCAATTGGGTCAGTGGGTGGTGCGCGAGTGGTAAGCGGGTGGTCGGAGGCTAGTTCCGGGGCCGGTTGCGGGGGTGATTTCGGGCCGTGCGTTCGTTGCCGTGCTTGTAGTTTCCGGTCCAGCGGGCCATGACGAGCTGAGGGTCGCCCGTCTCGACCTCTTCGAGGAAGCGGGCGGCTCGGGGGCCGCGGAGGGTGCTCGCGGCCTGGCCGCGGTGCGTGATCGTGACGCTTGCGTCGGGGTGCTGCTCGTAGGTGAATCCCTGGGGTCGGGGCATGGTCGGATGCTAGGTCCGCGGGGGCGGGCGGGAGTAGCGGTTTTCGCCCCCTCCGCCCCCGCCCGCGGCTGGAGCGCCCTTCTACGGCACCACCACGATCTTCCGTCCCACCCCCGACGCGAACTGTTCCAGCGCCTGCGGGTAGTCGGTCAGTGGCAGGCGGTCGCTGATGAACACCGAGGGGTCCAGGACGCCGGTGGCGAAGAGTTCCGCCGCTCGTTCGAAGCTGTGGAGCACGGCCATGGAGCCGGTGATGGTGATCTCCTGGTTGTAGATGCGGTACGGGTCGATGGTGACCCGGGTCGCGTAGTCGGCGACGCCGAACTGGAGGAAGGTGCCGGCCTTGGCCACGCGGCCGAGGCCGTCCTGGATGGCGGCGGCGTTGCCGGTGGCGTCGACGACCACGTCCCAGCCCTGCGGACGGTCCAGCTCGTCGGCGTTCACGGCGGACCCGGAGACACCGAGCAGCTGCGCCGTGGCCAGCCGCTGCGTGTTCAGGTCCACCACGTCCACGCTCGCGGCGCCGGTCCGCTTGGCGAGTTCCAGCATCATCAGGCCCATCGTTCCGGAGCCGTAGATCAGGACGCGGGAGCCGAGGCGGGAGCGCAGGACGTCGTAGCCGCGTACCGCGCAGGAGAGCGGCTCGACGAGGGCCGCGTCCTGGGTGCGGATGTGCTCGGGCAGTTTCACGCAGTTGGCGACCGGGGCCACCGCGAACTGGGCGGCGCCGCCCGCCGTGGTCACGCCGATCGCGGCCCAGCGCTCGCAGAGGTTGTTGTGGCCCGTACGGCACTGCCGGCACTCGTAGCAGTAGAGGGAAGGGTCCACGGCCACGCGGTCGCCGGTCGAGACCTCGGTGACCTGGGCGCCGACCCCGACCACCTCGCCCGCGAACTCGTGCCCCGGCACGATCGGCAGACTGGGCGCGAACTCGCCCTGGAGGATGTGCAGATCGGTACCGCACAGGCCGCACGCCGCGACCTCGACGACGACCTCGCGGGGCCCCGGCGTCGGGTCCGGGACCTCGGTGACGACGGCCTTGCCCACGGACTCGATGACGGCGGCCTTCATTTCACGGCTCCCAGTGACAGGCCCTGGACCAACTTGTCCTGGGCGGCGAACCCCGCGGCGAGCACCGGCAGGGAGATGACGAGCGAGGCGGCGCACACCTTGGCCAGGAACAGGCCCTGGCTGGTGATGAAGCCGGTCAGGAACACGGGGGCCGTCTCGGCGACCACACCCGTGAGCACACGGGCGAAGAGCAGCTCGTTCCAGCTGAAGATGAAGCAGATCAGCGCCGTCGCGGCGATGCCAGGCAGCGCGATGGGGGCCACCACGCGCGCGAGGACGGTCGGCAGCCTGGCACCGTCGATCTGCGCCGCCTCGATGACCGCCACCGGGACCTCGGCGAGGAAGGACTGCATCATCCACACCGCGATCGGCAGGTTCATGGAGGTGTAGAGGATGACCAGGAGCCAGATGTTGTCCAGCATTCCGGTGTTCTTCGCGAAGAGGTAGATGGGCAACAGCCCTGCCACCACCGGCAGCATCTTCGTCGAAAGGAAGAAGAACAGGACGTCCGTCCACTTCTTCACCGGGCGGATCGAGAGGGCGTACGCCGCCGGGAAGGCCAGCAGCAGCACGCAGAGGGTGGAGACCACCGACGCCACCGTCGAGTTCACCAGCGCCGGCCAGGGGCTCGCGCCGCCGCCCGTGCCGAAGAAGTCGCGGTAGCCGTCGAGGGTGAGGGCGGCGCCGAAGGACGGCGGGTTGGTCGCCGCGTCGGACTCGGAGTGGAAGGACGTCAGCGCCATCCAGGCGAGGGGCAGGAAGAAGACGATTCCGGCCAGCCAGGCCGCCAGGCCCAGACCCGCTCCCCGGGTACGACGGGGACGTACATGTGTCGCGGTGGCGCTCATGCGCGGGACACCTCCTCGCGGAACAGGGACGAGACCACGCGCAGGGCGAAGGTCGCGATGATGATCGAGCCGATGACGACGAGGACGCCCGCGGCCGAGGCGAGACCGTTCTCGTGGGCCTGGTAGAAGCTCTGGTAGACGGTGTACGGCAGGTTCGCGGTGCCCAGGCCGCCGGAGGTGAGGGTGAAGACCGCGTCGAAGTTCTGGACGATGTAGATCGACCCGAGCAGGGCGCCGAGTTCGAGGTAGCGGCGCAGGTGCGGGAGCGTCAGGTAGCGGAAGACCTGCCAGTCGCTCGCGCCGTCGACCCGGGCCGCCTCGATCTGCTGGTGGTCGCGGCTCTGCAGCCCGGCGAGCAGGATCAGCATCATGAAGGGCGTCCACTGCCACACCAGGGAGGCCTCGACCGCGAGCAGCGGGGTGCGCGACATCCAGTCCGGCTGTGGGCCGCCCACATAGTGCAACAGCCCATTGAGGAGGCCGTATTCAGGGTTGTAGAGCACATGTTTCCAGAGCAGGGCGGCGGCCACCGGCACCACCAGGAACGGGGCGATCAGCAGCGTGCGGACGAGGCCGCGGCCCGGGAACTTACGGTCCAGGAGCAGTGCCAGCAGCAGACCGAGGACCAGGCTGGCGAGCACGACCGCCACCGTCAGCAGGACGGTCGTCCACACCGAGTGGCGCAGATCGGCGTCGGTCAGTACGTCCGAGTAGTTGCCGAGGCCGGTGAAGTGGCGGGCCTTCGGATAGAGGGAGTTCCAGTCGAAGAAGGAGATCACCAGCGTGGCCACGAACGGGAGCTGGGTCACGGCGATCATGAAGACGAGGGCGGGCAGCAGCGGGGCCCGGGTCGCCCAGGTGCGCAGCCGGGCGGAGGGCCTGCGTGTCGTGCGTACGGGTGCGGCGGCGATCGGTGCCGTGGTGGTGGCGGTCATCGTCCCTCGTACTCCTTGGCGATCTTCTCGGCGAGTTTCTGGGATTTCCTCAGGGCCGAGTCGACGGACTGGCGTCCGGCGACGGCCGCGCTGATCTCCTGCGAGACCCTGGTGCCGAGATCGGTGAACTCGGGGATGCCGACGAACTGGATGCCGGGCGCGGGGCGCGGCTGCACCCCCGGGTCGCGGGGCCGGGCGCCTTCGATGGCGGCGCGGGTGGTCTCCTGGAAGGCCGCCGCCTCCTTGCGGTACGCGACGTTCGCGTACGTAGAGGCGCGCTTGCCCGCGGGCACGTCGGACCAGCCGATCCGGTCGCCGACCAACTGCTCGTACTGCTTGCCGGACGCCCAGGAGACGAACTTCCAGGCCTTGTCCGGGTTGTGGGAGGCCTTCTGCAGGCCCCAGGCCCAGGTGTAGAGCCAGCCGGAGGACTTGGTCCTCTCGACGGGAGCGGGTACGTAGCCGACCTTGCCCTTGACCGGGGAGTCGTCCGCTTCCAGGGATCCGGCCGCGGAGGTGGCGTCGTACCACATGGCGACCTTGCCCTGCGTCATGTTGTTCAGGCACTCGGCGAACCCGGACTGGGCCGCGCCCGCCTCGCCGTGCTTGCGGACGAGGTCCACATAGAACGCCGTCGCCTTCTTGAACTCGGGTGAGTCGAGGCGGGCGTTCCAGTCCTTGTCGAACCAGGTGCCGCCGAAGGTGTTCACGACGGTGGTGAGCGGTGCCATGATCTCGCCCCAGCCCGGCAGTCCGCGCAGACAGATGCCCTTCATGCCGGACTCGGCGCCGTCGACGTCCGCCGCGAGCCTGCCCACCTGCTCCCAGGTGGGGTGGGCGGGCATGGTCAGGCCCTTCTCCGCGAAGACGTCCTTGCGGTACATCAGGAACGACGACTCGCCGTAGAAGGGCTGCCCGTAGAGCTTCCCGTCGGCGGCGGTGAGGGACTGCCGCATGGGGGCGAGGATGTCCTGCTCGTCGTACGCGCTGTCCTTGCGCACGTAGGAGTCCATCTCGTGCAGCCAGCCGTTCCTGGCGTAGATGGGTATCTCGTAGTTGGAGAGCGTGGCGACGTCGTACTGGCCCGCCTGGTTGGCGAAGTCCTGGCTGATCTTGTCGCGGACGTCGTTCTCCGGCAGCACGGTGAAGTTCACCTTGATGCCGGTCTCCTTGGTGAAATGGGCCTTGGTGAGCTTCTGCAGCTCGACCATCTGCGGGTTGTTGACCATCAGGACGTTGATGGAGTCACCGCCCGATCCGGCCCCGCCGGCCCCGGCCCAGCAGCCGGAGAGCAGCGGGGCGAGCAGCGTCCCTGCGGCGGCCGCGGCGAGTGCGCGCGACCTCCGTCGGCTCTGGGTTCGCATGGATCACTCCTGGACGTATGGGGAGATATAGGGCGCGTCGAGGGATGGACGTGCCCTACGGAGTGGGTGAGTTGGGTTTTCGGACTCGTCCGGTGGGGGGTCGGGTCGGTAGTCAGACGCGGATGACTTGGGGGCCCTGCAGTGAGTAGCGGTGGGCCTCGGAGGTGGGGAGCAGGGTGCTCGTGACGATCGACTCCAGAGAGCTGATCTCCGCGAACCGGCAGAAGCTGACCGCCCCGAACTTGGTGTGCACGCCCGCGAAGACCGTGCGCCGGGAGGCCCGGATCGCCTGCGCCTTGACCTCGCTGACGGCTGGATCGGGGGTGGTGAGGCCGTGTTCGCGGGAGATGCCGTTGGCGCCGATGTACGCCAGGTCGATGACGAAGCCGGCGAGCATCTTCGTCGTCCAGTGGTCGACGGTCGCGAGCGTGCCCGGGCGGACCCGGCCGCCGAGCAGCAGCACCGAGGTGTTCTCGGCCTCGGCGAGCGCGCCCGCGGTGGCCAGGGACGCGGTGACCACGGTCAGCGGCCGGTCCCTGGGAAGTGCCTCGGCGATGAGCTGCGGGGTGAACCCCTCGTCGACGAAGACCGTCTCGGCGTCCCCGAGCAGCTCGGCCGCGGCGGTCGCGATCCGGCGCTTCTCGGGCACGTGGCTGGTGGCACGGAAGGCGAGCGTCGTCTCGAACCCGGCGCTCTCCACGGGATAGGCGCCGCCGTGGGTGCGGCGCACCAGACCGTGGTCCTCCAGGGCGCGCAGATCCCGTCGTACGGTCTCCTTGGCGACGCCGAGTTCGTCGGCGAGTGCGGTGACGTCGACCGAGCCGGCCCGGCGGGCCGCCCGGACGATCTCGCGCTGGCGTTCCTCCGCGGTCATGGTCACCACCTCGTCCCCACCTGTGCCGCTCGCCCGTTCGGGCTGTGTGGAGATGTTTCTACAGCGGTCGCGTGGCACTGACCAGGTCTGTTGCAGGACCGATGGTGCCCGTGTGTGCCCGTTTCGCCGGGTGCCTGCCCGCCGCGGACCTGCGGCGGATCCCGGATCGGGCAGGGCCGGTGCCCGAACAGCGGAGTGGGCGGGCCCGTTCGGTGCCCGCCCGCTCCGTCCGCCGCTCTCCGCGCCGCGTCAGTACGGCCATATCGGCGGGTTCGTGGTGAAGTGACCGCCCAGGTGGGCGTGGTCCGGATTGTCCGGGTCGAGCGCGCCGTGCTCCGCGATGAGCTTCTCGGCGTACGGCTCGGAGTCGTCCTGGGGTTCGTAGCCGAGCGACCGGGCGGTCGAGAGGTCCCACCACAGGCGGGTGTTGGCCGAGGAGCCGTAGACGACCGTGTGCCGTACGTCCTCGGCCGTCAGGGCCGCGTGGAGGAGGCGGGCGCCGTCGGCGGGGCTCATCCAGACGGACAGCATGCGTACCGCGGTCGGCTCCGGGAAGCAGGAACCGATGCGGACCGAGACCGTCTCCAGGCCGTGCTTGTCCCAGTAGAACTGGGCCAGGTCCTCACCGAAGGACTTGGAGAGGCCGTAGAAGGTGTCCGGGCGGTGCGGGGTGTCGATGGGGATCAACGCCTCCGGGGCGATCGGCGTCTCGCCCTCGGGGCGCGGGGTGAAGCCCACGGCGTGGTTGGAGGAGGCGAAGACGATGCGGCGTACGCCTTCCTGGCGCGCCGCCTCGTACAGGTTGTACGTCCCCTCGATGTTCGCCTTGAGGATCTTCTCGAACGAAGCCTCCAGGGAGATGCCCGCCAGATGGATGATCGCGTCCACGCCGCGGACCGCCTCGCGCAGGGCTTCCTTGTCCGCGAGGTCCGCGGTGAGCGCGTCCGGTTCGCCCTCGATCGGGAGCAGGTCGAGGAGGCGCAGTTCGTAGCCGTACTCCGGCAGCAGGCCCCGCATCAGGGTGCCGAGTCCGCCGGCGGCGCCGGTGAGCAGAACGGTGCGGGGTGCGGGCATCCTCGGGTCTCCTTGAATCGAACAGCCGCATTCGTGTACGGCATTCACATTCTTGGACACGCTAAGGATCGTCTAGGCGGTCCGTCAAGTGTCGCGCGCGCGGACGCGACTGTCGCGCGGAGGTGGGAAATCCGCTCCCGTGGGGCTCGTTTGCGCGCTTGACCGGCCCCAAGGGGGCGTTTTAGCGTGGGCGCGTTCAGAAATATGGACATGGATCAGAAACGTGCACTGCGGCGTGACGGCCGGCCCGTACGTGCGCGTGTCCGTTCAGTGTGAGTGTCTGTTCGGCCTGTCTAGGGAGAGCCCGTGACGTCAGCCCCTCTTGCCGCTCGGCTCAGCGTCCCCAGCGGGCCGCTGTTCTTCCCCGTCACCGCCTACGGTCCCGACGGCGCCGTCGACCTCGACGTCTACCGCGCACATGTACGGCGCGGCGTCGACGCCGGTGCCGCCGCCGTCTTCGCGTGCTGCGGCACCGGCGAGTTCCACGCACTCACGCCGGAGGAGTTCCAGAGCTGCGTGCGGGCGGCCGTCGAGGAGACGGCCGGGCGGGTGCCGGTCGTCGCCGGCGCCGGCTACGGGACCGCGCTCGCCGTGCGCTACGCCCGGCTCGCCGAGGACGCCGGCGCCGACGGGCTGCTCGCCATGCCGCCGTACCTCGTCGTCGCCGGACAGGAAGGCCTGCTGCGGCACTACCGCGAACTCGCCGCGGCCACCTCGCTGGACGTCGTCGTCTATCAGCGCGACAACGCCGTGTTCACACCGGAGACCGTGGTGGAACTGGCACGGACCGACGGCGTCATCGGCTTCAAGGACGGCGTCGGCGACCTCGATCTGATGCAGCGGATCGTGAGCGCGGTGCGCAGCGAGGCCCCGGGGGACTTCCTGTACTTCAACGGGCTGCCCACCGCCGAACTGACCGCTCTCGCCTATCGCGGCATCGGGATCACCCTGTACTCGTCCGCCGTGTTCTGCTTCGCGCCCGAGATCGCGCTCGCCTTCCACCAGGCGCTCAACGCCGGTGACTTCGCGGGCGATACGGTGGTCGACCAGCTGCTCGACGGGTTCTACCGGCCCTTCGTCGACCTGCGCGCGCAGGGACGCGGATACGCCGTCTCGCTCGTCAAGGCCGGGGTGCGGCTGCGGGGGCTCGACGTGGGGGAGGTCCGGCCGCCGTTGCACGAGCCTGCCGAGGAGCATGTGAAGCAGCTCGCGCAGTTGATCGAGCGTGGGTACGAGCTGCTTGAGGAGGGCGTGTGAAGGCGTCGACCTTCGTCTACCCGTGGGATGTCAACGGCGACCCCGACGCTGCGGCACGCATCGCCGGGCTCGGGGTGCGGCAGGCGACGCTCGCCTCCGCGTACCACTCCACGCGCGCACTGACCCCTCGGCACCCCCGGCACCGGATCGTCACCGCCCTGCACGCTGCCGTGCTCTACCCGGTGGACGGTGAGCGGTGGCAGGGGCGTCGGCTGCGGCCGTACGCCGCCGGGGACTGGGCGCCCGGGGACGCGTACGGAGAGGCCGCCTCGGCCCTCGCGGAGGCTGGCCTCGACGTGCACACGTGGGTGGTGCTCGCGCACAACTCCCGTATGGGCGAGGAGTTCACGGACACCTCCGTGGTCAACGCCTACGGAGACCGCTATCCGTGGGCGCCCTGCATCGCGCAGCCCGACACGCGCGCGTACCTGGTCGAGCTGGCCGTGGAGGCGGCGGTACGGCCGGGCGCGGGGGGCACGGAGCTGGAGTCCCTCGGCTGGTACGGGCTCGCGCATCTCCACGCGCACGACAAGACGGGGGGCGTGGCGCTCGGGGACGCAGGGCTGTACCTGATGTCGCTGTGCTTCTGCCCCTCCTGCCGCGACGGCTATGCGCAACTGGGCCTGGACCCGGACGAGTTGATGGGCGCGGTCCGGCGTGCCCTGGAACCGGTCTGGCGCGGCGAGGCACCCGCGGGGGATTGGGAAGCCGTCGAGAAGCTGCTCGGCGCGGAGTTGGCGACGGCCACGCGCGCGTGGCGCGATTCCGTCGCCCGTTCGCTCCAGGAGGAGGCCGTCGGCGCGGTGCGCTCGGCCGCCCCCGAGGGGTTCCAGATCCTGTTGCACGCGGATCCGGCCTCGTACCGCGTCGGCGCGAACGTCGGCGTGGATCCCGCGCACATCCTGTCGGTCGCCGACGGTGTGGTCGTGCCGTGCGCCGGAGGACCGGAGCCGCTGGCTTCCTTTGCCGGGCAGGCAGCCGGGCCCCATGTGCTGGCGGCCAACTTCACCGTGGTGAGCGGCATGGGCGGCCGCCCCGGGGCACTCGGCGAGGACGTGGCACGGGCGGTCGAGCTCGGGGCCACCGAAGTGCGGCTCTATCACGCCGGGTTGGCATCCGACGAGGATCTGTCGCGCGTGACGGAGGCGCTCGCGCGGCTCGGCTGACGCCGCAGCAAGGGTGCGGCCGTCACCAGCCGCACCAGCCCGAGCACCGCCAGCAGGACCTGATGGGGAACCAGTTCGACCAGACCCGCGCCCAGCGCGAGTCCTGCCGCGTTCGGGCCGAACAGCAGCGTGTTGGCGGTCGCCGTCGTACGGCCCAGGAGCGCGTCCGGCGTCTCGCGCTGGACCGCGGTGAGGGCCGCGATCAACACGCACGGCAGCCCCGCGCCGACCGCCACGGCCGAGGCGAGCACCACCGCGTCGTACGGGAGCGCGCGAGCCGCCACGGCCGCGGCGGTGAGCGCGATGCCGCAGCCCGCGAACCGGCGCTCGCCCAGGCGGCGCAGGAGCGGGCCCGCGGCCGGTCCGATCGCTACCGAGCCGATGCCCTGGGCGACGTACAGCACGCCCACGTACGCGGGGGAGTGGCCGAGGCCCTCCGCCACCGCGTAGATCGTCGCGCCGTTGATGCCCGCGAACAGCATCGTCGTGCCGCCGGCGACGACGAGGGGACGCAGCGTCGCGTGGCCCCAGAGGTAGCGGGCGCCGTCGGCCGCCCGCGTGCGCCAGTGGGCGGGTGCCGGGAGCGGCTTCGGCTCGTGTACGCGCAGAAGCGAGCAGAGGCCCGCGGCCAGGACGAAGGTGAGTGCGTCCAGAAGCGCGACGCGGGCACCCCCGTACGCCGCGTACAGGCCCGCTCCGGCGAGCGGGGCGAGCAGCTTCATGCCCTCGGTGGCCGTCATCCGGAGGCCGTTGAAATCACCGAGGAGCTGTTTGTCGACGGCGGTGGCCACCAGGGCCGACTCCGCCGCGTCGTGGACGACGCCGGCCGCGCCGTAGACGAGGAGGACGGCGAAGAGAATCCACAGGGTGTGCACGGAGTCGACGGTGAACAGGGACATGAGGAGCGCGGCCAGACCCAGGTTCGTCCACACCAGCAACGGCCGGCGGCGGACACGGTCCGCGAGAGTGCCGAGAGCCGGGCCGATGAGCGTCGGGGCCCAGAGCGCGAAGACGCAGAGCGCGGCCAGACCGTCCGATCCGGTGAGGTCCTTCACCCAGACCCCGGACACCAGCCACAGGGCCGACGTGCCGAAACCGGAGACCAGGACCCCACCCAGGTAGAGGCCGGCGTTGCGATCGCGCAGGACGCGCGTCACCGGCCATGCGGATGGCGATGGCGATGCTGATGGCGATGTCGTCATGCCTGGTCATCGTGGAGCTAAGGCCCCCTGCCCGGGATCGGGCGGTTGCCTTAGAAGCGGGCTGGGGGCGGTCGGCCGCTCGGCACGCGGCCCTGGCACCTTCCGCCGTCAGATGGTGACGACGAGCTTGCCCCGGGGGTGGCCCTTCTTCAGATGGCGGATGGCGGCGGGGGCCTCGGAGAGGGGGTACGTGCGGTCGATGGCCGGTGTGATCAGGCCCTGCTCCGCGAGGTCCTTGAGGGTCTGGAGGTCCTCGCGGCGGGCGACGGAGACGAGGTTGCGGAGGTTCTGGCCGATGAACGGGGAGAGCAGGACGGCCCGGATGTCGCGACTCATGCCGCCGAAGAAGCCGGTTCCGCCCTCGCCGCCGACGATGACGAGGGTGCCGCGCGGGGTGAGCGCGCGACGGAGGGCGGTCAGGGAGCGGAGACCCGCGTTGTCGACGACTACGTCGTAGCGGTGCGGGCCGTCGGTGATGTCCTCGCGGGTGTAGTCGATGACGTGGGCGGCCCCCTGGGAGCGGACGAAGTCCGCGCCGGCGGGGCCGCAGACGCCGGTGACCTCGGCGCCGTACATCGCGGCCAGTTGGACGGCGTAGGACCCCACACCGCCGGAGGCGCCGACGACGAGGACCTTCTGACCCGGCTGCGGGCGGCCGTTGCCGCTCAGGGCCTGGAGGGCGGTCATGCCCGAGACGGGGAGGGCGGCGGCCTGCTCGAAGGTGAGGCCCGCGGGCTTGAGGGCGATCTTGGCGGCCCTGGCGCACGCGTATTCGGCGAACGAGCCCTCGCAGTTGCCGAAGACCTCGTCGCCCGGCTCGAACCCGGTCACCTTCGCGCCGACCGCCTCGACGCGCCCGGCGCCGTCCCAGCCGCGTACCGGGTTCTTCGGCTTTCGGAGCCCCAGGACCGCACGGGCCACATAGGGCCGGCCCGTCATGAGGTGCCACACCTCGGGGCCGACGCCGGCCGCGCGCATCTCGACGAGCACTTCGTCGTCACGGGGCACGGGGCGGTCGATGTCGCGCAACTCCAGGAGGTCCGCTGATCCGTAGGCATCCTGAACGATCGCCTTCATGGCGTGGCTCCCCTTCGTGGTCCCGGACACCGAACATCGTGGATGGACCGAGCATTCCGGGGCTTCGAACGCCTGAACAGACTCCTGAGCACGATCGTGGGAGTGGGTGCGATGAGTTTCCGTACGTCCGGCGGTCTACCCCCTGACGACCCTGTGACCGGAGGAGCCGAGCATGACCGATGGCGGTACGACACCGACGACCCTCGACCTGGAGCCGCAGGCCCGGATCGTGGCGCGCCTCGCGGCGAACGTGACACAGGAGCAGCTACAGGGCGCGACGCCTTGTCCGCAGTACGCGGTGCACCACCTGCTGGGGCATCTCGTCGGGCTGACCGTCGCGTTCCGTGACGCCGGGCGCAAGGATCTGGGGGCGACCACGGACACCAACCCGGGCGCCGCCCTGCCGGACCTCGGGCCCGGCTGGCGCGAGGCCCTGCCGACGGAACTCGACGGTCTCGCCGAGGCCTGGCGCGACCCGGCCGCCTGGACCGGGATGACCCGGGCGGGCGGGATCGATCTGCCGGGCGAGATCGCCGGTGCCGTCGCGGTCGACGAACTGGTGGTGCACGGCTGGGACCTCGCCCGGGCCACCGGGCAGGAGTACGAGCCCGACGAGGCCGCGCTGCGTGCGACGCACGACTTCCTTGCCGCCGCGGCCACGGAGATGCGGGGCAGCGATGGACCCTTCGGAGCCGTCGTGTCCGTGCCGGACGACGCGCCCCTCCTCGACCGCGTGATCGGGCTCAGCGGGCGCGATCCCGGCTGGAAGCCCTGATCCGGTGAGCGGCAGTTGAGCGGCCGGGGATGAGCTCCGGTCAACAAGGGGGGCGGCCACGCAGGCCGTTTCGTACGCTCCCCGTATGTCTCTCAGCCTCACCGTCCTCGGTACCGCCTCCCCGCACCCGCGGCCCGGTCGTCCCTGCTCCGGGTACCTGCTCAGCGGCGGGGGCGCCGAGGTGTGGGTCGACGCCGGGCCGGGGAGCTTCGCCGAGTTGCAGAGGCACACGGATCCGGCCCGGCTGGACGCGATCTGGATCTCGCATCTGCACGCGGATCACTGTGCCGATCTGCTGTCCGCCTTCTACGCGCTCGCCTACGGCGGACTCACTCCGGCCGCACCCGTTCCTGTGTACGCGCCCGGCGACTGCGCACAGCGCCTCGCCGGGTTCTTCGGGCGCCCGGACGCCGGGTTCATGGGTGGCGTTTTTGACTTCCGGACCCTGCACGACGGGCACACCGCCCGGCACGGCGACCTGCTCCTCACGTCCGGCGCCGTCCTGCACGACGTGGAGGCCTACGGGCTGCGCGCCGAGTGCGCGGGGCGGACGCTCGTGTACTCCGGGGACAGCGGGCCGTGCGACGCCCTGCTGCATCTCGCCGCCGGCGCCGACCTGTTCCTGTGCGAGGCCGACATCGACGAGCATCGCGAAGGCGAACAGGTTCATCTGACCCCCGAGGAGGTCGGCGCAGCCGCCCGGCTGGCAGGGGTGGGGGAGCTGCTCGTCACGCACGTCGGACCCACTCTCACCACCGAGGCGGCGACCACCCGTGCCGCCGCGGCGTTCGGCGGGCCCACCGCCGCCGCCCGCGTGGGCGAGATGCGCGTCGTCTGAACGCAACTCCGACTTCGTTTGTCAGAAGCATTGACGAAACACGGCGACGCTCCTACCTTCAACGCGTCGTACTTCGTACGTCATATATGAGACGCGATACGCCAGATCAGATACACCTGATCCGGCACGCGATCTGACACGCGAGATCCGAGAGGCGCGCATGACCTCTGTGCCCACCCCGATCCCGTCCCGCACGCAGTTCGTGCTGGAAGGGATCAAACACCGCATCCTCACCGGGCAGTTGACCCCGGGGCAGGCTCTGGTCGAGACCGAGCTCGCCGCGCAGTTCGGCGTGTCGAAGACACCCGTCCGCGAGGCGCTCAAGACACTGGCCGGCACCGGGCTCGTCGTGATGAACCAGTACAAGGGCGTCACGGTGCGCATGGTGGACGCGGACATGGCGCGCGAGGTGTACGACGTGCGGCTGCTCCTCGAACCCGAGGCGCTGCGGCGCGCGGTGCGGCGCGGGTCGTCGCTGGACGCGGCACGCGACGCGCTCGGCCGCTCCGACGAAGCCTCCGACACCGCCGAACGCTCCCTGGCCAACCGGGAGTTCCACCGCGCCCTGTACGTGTCCTGCGGCAACCCGCTGCTCGGTCGCATGCTCGACGAAGTACGCGACCAGGCGGCTCTGGTCTCGGCCGTCGCGTGGGCGGCAAACCCGTCCTGGGAGCGCGAGGCCGACGAACACCGGGAGATCCTGCGGCTCGCCCTCGACGGCGATGCCGACGGCGCCGCCGACGCCCTGCATGCCCATATCGCGTCGTTCGTGCAACGGGCCTTCCCCGGGACCCAGGAAGAGGATGGACAGGAATGACAGCGACGTACGAGACCCAGCGGGCGGCACTCGCCGAGGTCGTGGCCATCCCCGTGACCCCGTTCGCCGAGGACGGGTCGGTCGACCGCGACACCCACCGGGCCCTGCTGCGTCGGCTGCTCGACGGCGGCGTCAAGACCCTCACCCCCAACGGCAACACCGGGGAGTTCTACGCCCTGACGCCCGAAGAGCGGCGGCTGGTCACGGAGTTGACCATCGAGGAGGCCGGGGACCGGGCCGCCGTCGTGGTCGGCGTCGGGCACGACGTGCCGACCGCCGTCGCCTCCGCACAGCACGCCCGTGAGCACGGCGCACAGCTGGTGATGGTGCATCAGCCCGTGCATCCGTACGTGTCGGAGGCGGGTTGGGTCGACTACCACCGGGCCATCGCCGAGACGGTGCCCGAGCTGGGTGTCGTCCCCTACATCCGCAACGCGCGACTGAGCGGCGCCCGGCTCGCCGAACTCGCCGACCACTGCCCCAACGTCGTCGGCGTGAAGTACGCGGTGCCGGACGCCGCACGCTTCGCCGCCTTCGCGCGGGACGCCGGGCTCGAACGGTTCGTGTGGGTGGCCGGGCTCGCCGAGCCGTACGCCCCCTCCTACTTCTCCGCCGGCGCCACCGGCTTCACCTCGGGCCTGGTGAACGTCGCCCCGTCCGTTTCGCTGAACATGATCGAAGCGCTTCGATCCGGCGACTACCCGGCCGCCATGAAGGTCTGGGAGCAGATCCGCCGCTTCGAGGAACTGCGGGCCGAGGACGCTTCCGCCAACAACGTCACCGTGGTGAAGGAGGCGCTCGCCTCGCTCGGGCTGTGCCGCCGCGATGTGCGCGCGCCGAGCAGGGCACTGCCCAAGGGCGAGCGGGCCGAAGTCGCCGCCATCGCGGCCGGGTGGTCCATATGAAGAGCCCCGAGGAGTTCAGAAGCCACCAGTGGTACGGCACGGACGGGCTGCGTTCCTTCAGCCACCGGGCCAGGACACGGCAGCTCGGCTACCTGCCCGAGGAGCACCTCGGCAAGCCGGTGATCGCGATCCTCAACACCTGGTCCGACATCAACCCGTGCCACGTCCACCTGCGCGACCGCGCACAGGCCGTGAAGCGGGGTGTGTGGCAGGCCGGGGGTTTCCCGCTCGAGTTCCCGGTCTCCACACTCAGCGAGACCTTCCAGAAGCCGACCCCGATGCTCTACCGCAACATGCTCGCGATGGAGACCGAGGAACTGCTGCGGTCGTATCCGGTCGACGGCGCCGTGCTGATGGGCGGCTGCGACAAGTCCACGCCGGCGCTGCTGATGGGCGCGGCCTCGGTGGACCTGCCGGCCGTCTTCGTGCCCGCCGGGCCCATGCTGCCGGGCCACTGGCGCAATGAAGTCCTCGGCTCCGGCACCGACATGTGGAAGTACTGGGACGACAAGCGCGCCGGCCTCATCGGCGACTGCGAGATGACCGAGCTGGAGAGCGGACTCGCCCGTTCGCCGGGGCACTGCATGACCATGGGGACGGCGTCCACGCTGACAGCCGCCGCCGAGGCGCTGGGTGTGACCGTTCCGGGGGCGTCGAGCATCCCGGCCGTCGACTCCGGGCACGACCGGATGGCCGCCGCAGCGGGACTTCGGATCGTCGAACTCGTGCGCCAGGACCGGAAGTTGTCCGACATCCTGACGGCGGAGGCGTTCGAGGACGCCGTGACGACCGTCCTCGGGCTGGGTGGCTCGACCAACGCCGTCATCCATCTGATCGCCATGGCGGGCCGCGCCGGCGTCACCCTCACACTCGACGACTTCGACCGCGTCGCGCGGACCGTGCCGGTGCTCGCCAACGTCCGGCCCGGCGGACAGACGTACCTGATGGAGGACTTCCACTTCGCCGGCGGCCTCCCCGGGTTCCTGTCCCGGATCACCGACCTGCTCCACCTGGACCGCCCGACGGTCTCCCACGACACCCTGCGCGAACAGCTCTCGACCGCGCAGGTGCACAACGACGACGTCATCCGCACCCGGGACAACCCCGTCGCGAGCGAGGGCGGCGTCGCCGTCCTGCGCGGCAACCTCTGCCCCGACGGCGCCGTCATCAAGCACATCTCCGCCGAGCCGCACCTGCTCGAGCACACCGGCACCGCGGTCGTCTTCGACGACTACCGGACCATGCAACGCACCATCAACGACCCGGAGTTGGGCATCACCGCCGACAGTGTGCTGGTGCTGCGCAACGCCGGACCCAAGGGCGGCCCGGGCATGCCCGAGTACGGCATGCTCCCGATCCCCGACCACCTGCTCAAGCAGGGTGTACGGGACATGGTGCGGATCTCCGACGCCCGGATGAGCGGCACGAGTTACGGCGCCTGTGTGCTGCACGTGGCACCGGAGTCGTACATCGGCGGACCGCTCGCCCTGGTGCGGTCCGGCGACACGATCACCCTCGATGTCGAGGCAAGGTCGCTCCGACTCAACGTGGACGACGCGGAGTTGGAGCGGCGCAGGGCGGCGTGGACACCGCCGCCCGAGCGGTACGAGCGCGGCTACGGGGCGCTCTACAACGAGCAGATCACCCAGGCGGACACCGGCTGCGACTTCGAGTTCCTCGCACGGCCCGGCAAGGTCCAGGACCCGTACGCGGGCTGAACGAACATCCTCGGCCACCCCTTCTTTTGGCCGAGATCTCGAACGACGCTCGGAAAGCGCTTCACCCCGCTGCACCCCGCACGAGAACGGAGAACAGTCATGGCCCAAGCCGCAGCCGTGGCGAAACAGCCCGCGCCACCCCGGCGGCGCCGTGGCTCAGCGACGCCCCGCAAGCTCCCGTACCTGCTGATCGCCCCCGCGGGCCTGCTGATGCTGGGCTTCATCGCCTACCCCGTCATCAGCGTCTTCTACTACAGCCTGCGCAACTACAACCCCACCAAGCCGTGGCGCAACGGCTACGCGGGCTTCGACAACTTCGTGCACGCCTTCACCGACGACCCGCAGTTCTGGGACACCCTGACCTTCAGCGCCAAGTGGGTCGTGGTGGAAGTCGGACTGCAGCTGCTGTTCGGCCTCGCGCTCGCCCTCATCGTCAACCAGACCTTCGTGGGGCGGGCGGTCGGCCGCGCGATGGTGTTCTCGCCATGGGCCGTCTCCGGCGTGCTGACCTCCGCGATCTGGGTGCTCCTCTACAACTCCCAGACGGGCATCACCCGTTACCTCGCCGACATGGGGATCGGCGCGTACGGCACCAGCTGGCTGTCGGACCCCTCGACCGTCTTCCCGGCCGCCGTGGTCGCCGACCTGTGGCGTGGCGTCCCCTTCTTCGCGATCCTGATCCTCGCCGACCTCCAGTCCGTCTCCAAGGACCTCTACGAGGCCGCCGAGGTCGACGGCGCCGGCCGCGTCAAGCAGTTCCTGCACATCACGCTGCCGCACCTCAAGGACGCCATCGTGCTGTCCACGCTGCTGCGCGCGGTCTGGGAGTTCAACAACGTCGACCTCCTCTACACCCTGACCGGCGGCGGACCCGCGGGCGAGACGACCACACTGCCGCTCTACATCGCCAACACCAGCGTCGAGGCACACAACTTCGGCTACGCGTCGGCCCTGACCACCGTCGCGTTCGTGATTCTGCTCTTCTGCTCGATCGTCTACCTGCGGCTGAGCAAGTTCGGAGGTGGAGACAAGTGATCACCAAGGACGCCGAGATCAGCGACGCTCCCGCGGCGCCCGCCCCGGTGGCCGAGGAGCCACGGCAGCGCCCGGGCAAGGCTCGTCGGGCCTGGGACGAGGTCCCGCGCTGGCAGATCTACCTCCCGCTCTCGATCTACCTGCTCTTCACCCTGATCCCCTTCTACTGGATCCTGCTGTTCGCACTGCGCCCGGCCGGCTCCACCTCGCTCGTGCCCTGGCCCATGACCTTCGAGCACTTCGACAAGGTGTGGACCGAGCGCAGCTTCGGGACCTACTTCCAGAACAGCGTGCTCATCGGCGTCGCCACCCTCGTGATGACCACTGTGGTCGCGCTGGCCGGCGGATACGCCCTCGCCCGCTTCGAGTTCAGGATCAAGCGCGCCTTCATGCTGGCGCTGCTGTGCTCGCAGTTCGTGCCGGGCGCCCTGATGCTGGTGCCGCTCTTCCAGATCTTCGCCAAGCTCCAGATGATCAACTCGCTGGGCAGCGTCATCATCGCCGAGACCGTCTTCCAGTTGCCGCTGTCGATGATCCTGATCAGCGGCTTCATCCGGAACGTGCCGCCCTCGCTGGAGGAGGCCGCCTGGGTCGACGGCTGCAACCGCTTCAAGGCCTTCAGGATCGTCGTACTCCCGCTGCTGCGCCCCGGGTTGATCGCCGTCGGCTCCTTCGCCTTCGTGCACGCCTGGAACCACTTCCTGTTCGCCCTGATGTTCCTCAGCGACCAGAGCAAGCAGACCATCCCCGTCGGCCTCAACACCCTGATGAGCGCGGACAGCGTCGACCTGGGCGCCCTGGCCGCGGGCGGCATCATCGCCGCCGTCCCCGTGGTCATCGTCTTCGCCTTCATCCAGAAGTGGCTGATCACCGGCTTCAGCGCAGGGGCGGTGAAGGGATGAGAAGGATCCTCCAAGTTGCCGCCGTGACCGGCCTGTTGGGGCTTGCTCTCGGTGTCCCGGCCGACGCCGACTCCCGCTCCCGTGACATCAGCCGCGACACCCTGGCCGCGGACGACGGCTGGGCCGCGGCGGACGGCGGCACCACCGGAGGCGCCGCCGCCGACGACGCCCATGTCTTCACCGTGACCAGCAGAGCCGAGCTGGTCCGCGCGCTCGACGGCGGCAGCGCCACCCCGAAGATCATCAAGGTGGCGGGGACGATCGACGCCAACACGGACGACGACGGCCGGCACCTGGACTGCGACGACTACGCGACCGGCGGCTACACCCTCAAGAAGTACCTGACCGCCTACGACCCCCGCACCTGGGGCTCCGCCAGGCCCAGCGGCGCACAGGAGGAGGCCCGTCAGGCGTCCGCCGCCGCCCAGGCCTCCCGCGTCGAGTTCCTCGTCGGCCCCAACACGACGATCGTCGGCCTGGGCTCCGGCGCCGTCCTCAAGGGCGCGAGCCTCCAGGTCAAGAACGCGGACAACGTCATCGTCCGCAACCTCGACCTCCGCGACGCCTACGACTGCTTCCCCCTCTGGCAGCCCAACACCGGAGGCCTCGGCGACTGGAAGACGTCGTACGACACCCTGTGGCTGAACGGCGCCACCCATGTGTGGGTCGACCACATCACCGCGAGCGACCAGGACCACCCGGACGCGAAGGAGCCCACCTACTTCGCGCGCAACTACCTGCGCCACGACGGCCTGTTGGACATCACCGGTGGCTCCGACCTGGTCACCGTCTCCTGGAGCCGGTTCGCCGACCACGACAAGGCGATGCTCATCGGCAACAGCGACTCGGCGACCGGCGACCGCGGCAAGCTGCGCGTCACGCTGCACCACAACGAGTTCGAGTCCGTCGTACAGCGCGCGCCGCGCGTCCGGTTCGGGCAGGTGCACGTGTACAACAACCGTTATGTCGTGCCGGAGGACTCCGAGTACCGCTACTCGCTGGGCGTCTCCACCGAGTCGGGCATCCACGCCGAGAACAACGCCTTCACCGCGCCGGGCCATGTCGAGGTCGCCGATCTCGTGAAGAGCTGGAACGGCACGGCCCTGCACCAGACCGGGACGCTCTTCAACGGCTTCCCCGTCGACCTGCTGGCCATTCACAACGCGTACAACTCCGGCAGCGAGCGTGATCTGACCGCCGACGTCGGCTGGACGCCCTCGCTGCACGGGAAGATCGACAGCGCCCGCCGGGCCGACCACGACGTCGAGCGCGGCGCGGGCGCGGGGAGGATCCCATGAACCCCACCCATCCCATGAGCCTGCCGGTGCCGGTCGTTCTCGCGGGCGCTCGCGGCCACGGCCGCTGGCACCTGGAGAACATCCGCCGCCTCCAGCACAAGGGTCTCGTACGACTCGCGGGCATCTGTGAGCTGACACCGCTGAGCGAGGACGAGCTCGACGGCCTCGGCGCCCCCGAGCAGTCCGCGGACTTCGGCGCCCTCCTCGACTCCACGGGCGCCGCGATCGCGGTGATCTGCACGCCCATCCCGACCCACACCGACCTCGCGCTCGTCGCGGCCGGCAAGGGCGTACACCTGCTCCTGGAGAAGCCGCCCGCGCCGTCGTACGCCGAGTTCCGGCGGATGGCCGACGGGGTCGCCACCGCCGGAGTCGTCTGCCAGATCGGCTTCCAGTCGCTCGGCTCGCACGCCGTTCCCGCGATCCGGCAGCTGATCGCGGAGGGCGCGCTCGGCACGGTGACCGGGATCGGCGGCGCCGGGGCCTGGGCGCGCGACGAGGCGTACTACCGGCGGGCGCCCTGGGCCGGCCGGCGCCGCCTGAACGGGGCCGACGTGATCGACGGGGTGCTGACCAACCCCCTCGCGCACGCCGTCGCCACCGCCCTCGCGCTGCACGGCTCCACCCGCGCCGAGGACATCGCCGACATCGAGACCGAGCTGCTGCGGGCCAACGACATCGAGTCCGACGACACCTCCTGCGTCCGTGTGACGACGAAGGACGGCGGGCGCATCACCGTCGCCGCGACGCTCTGCGCCCAGCAGCCGGGCGAGCCGTACGTCGTGGTGCACGGCAGCAGCGGGCGGATCACCTTCTGGTACAAGCAGGACCGGGTGCTCGTCCAGCGCTCCGGGCGCGGCCCCGAGGAGATCGAGTACGGCAGGACGGACCTGCTGGAGAACCTCGTCGCGCATCTGACGGACGGCACCGAACTGCTGGTCGAACCCGACGCGACGGGCGCCTTCATGAAGGTCGTCGAAGCGATTCGCCAGGCCCCCGACCCGGTGGCGCTGCCTGCCGACGCCTGGCGTCTCGTGCCCGAGGACAACCGCCGTGTCGTGCCCGGCATCGACGCCCTCGTCGCGGCCGCCGCCGACACCCTCGCCCTCTACTCCGAGCTGGGCGCCCCCTGGGCGCTCCCGCACGCCGCACCGCACTCCGCCGCGAAGGCTCTCCCCGACGAGGTGAGCACCCGATGAACATGAACAACGAGTCGCTCGTCCTGCGCGTCGCGGGCCGTCCGGTCGGCCGCTACATCACCCGACCCGAGCTGCCGCCCAGGCTCTCCCCGCGCCCCTATCTGCACCCTGTCACCACCCTGGCCGGTACGGCGGTCACCGAGCTCAGCCCCGCCGACCACATACACCACCTCGGCGTCGGTGTGGCCGTACCCGACGTCGAGGGGCACAACTTCTGGGGCGGTCGCACCTATGTGCAGGGCCAGGGGCCGACCGAGCTCGACAACCACGGCGCGCAGCGGCACACCTGCTTCCAGCTGCGCGACCCCGACGGCTTCGTGGAGGAGCTGCGCTGGGTGGCCGGCGGCGGCGAGCTGCTGCGCGAACGGCGCACCGTCGCCGCGAGCGAACTCCCCGAGTCCGCCTGGGCGTTGGACTTCACCTTCTCGCTCACCAACATCACGGACGCGGACCTGTCGGTCGGCAGCCCCGCGACGAACGGGCGCCCCGGCGCGGCGTACGGCGGCTTCTTCTGGCGGGCCCGCAAGGAGGCGGACGCACCGCGTGTGTTCACCGCCGCCGCCGAGGGCGAGGAGGCGGTGCACGGCACCCGCGCCGACTGGCTCGCCCTTGCCGGCGCCGGCTGGACGCTCGTCTTCGCCGGTGCCACCGAGCCCACCCGATGCGACCCGTGGTTCGTGCGCACCACCGAGTACCCGGGCGTCGGCTCGTCCCTCGCCCACGGCGAACGGCTGCCGATCGCCGCCGGGGAGACCGTCGTGCGCCGGATCGTCACCGTCGTCGCCGACGGCATCCTCGACCGGGACGGGGCGGCGGCCCTCGTCCGCAAGGCGGTGAGCCCGTGATCACCTCGTCCGACCTGGGGGACGGGACCTACCGCAACCCCGTCCTCGACGCCGACTGGTCCGACCCCGACGTCCTGTGCGTCGGCGACGACTTCTATCTGACCGCCTCCAGCTTCGGCCGGGCGCCGGGTCTGCCGCTGCTGCACTCCCGCGACCTGGTGAACTGGACGCTGGTCGGGCATGCGCTGGCACGGCTGGAGCCCGCCGCCGAGTTCAGGAAGCCACGGCACGACTGCGGCGTCTGGGCTCCGTCCCTGCGCCACCACGACGACCGGTTCTGGATCTTCTGGGGCGACCCCGACCAGGGCGTCTTCCAGGTCAACGCCCCCGAGATACGCGGCCCTTGGACCCGGCCGCACCTGGTGAAGGCGGGCAAGGGGCTCATCGACGCCTGTCCGCTGTGGGACGAGGAGAGCGGCGAGGCGTATCTCGTGCACGCCTGGGCCAAGTCCCGCGCCGGGGTGAAGAACCGGCTCACCGGGCATCGCATGCGGCCCGACGGCACCGCACTGCTCGACGAGGGCAAGGTGATCGTCGACGGCGACCTGATACCGGGCTGGTTCACGCTCGAAGGCCCCAAGGTCTACCGCCACGACGGCTGGTTCTGGATCCTCGCCCCCGCCGGAGGAGTGGAGACCGGCTGGCAGGGCGCCTTCCGCTCGCGCGGCTTCTTCGGCCCGTACGAGGAGCGGGTCGTGCTGGAGCAGGGCGACACCGACGTCAACGGCCCCCACCAGGGCGGCTGGGTGCGCACCCAGGCGGGCGAGGACTGGTTCCTGCACTTCCAGGCCAGGGGCGCGTACGGCAGGGTCGTCCACCTCCAGCCGATGCGCTGGGGCACGGACGGATGGCCGGTGCTCGGCGACGAGGGTGCCCCCGTCGCCGTGCACAGGAAGCCGGACCTGCCGCGGCAGCCGCTCTCCGCGCCCGCGGTCGACGACAGCTTTCCCGGCGGCCGGTACGGGCGGCAGTGGCAGTGGACGGCCAACGCGCAGGACGGCTGGGCCACCCACCACTCCGCGGACGGGCTGCGGCTGACCTGTGTGCGGACGGCGGACGCGCACGACCTGCGCACCCTGCCGAACGTCCTCACCCAGCGCCTGCCCGGCACCCTCTGCACCGTCGAGGTGGAGCTGCGGCTCGACAGCGAGGAGCCCGGCGCACGGGCCGGACTCGCCGTACTCGGGGACGCGTTCAGCTGGATCGGGCTGCAGCGGGGGAGCGACGGGTCGGTGCAGCTCGTGCACCGGTTCGCGGAATCCGTCGCCGACCGGGAGCGGGACGGCGCGCCTGCCCGGCTCGCGCCCGGGGGACGGGCCCGGCTGTGGATCGAGATCGGCGCGGGGGCGCGCTGTCGCTTCTCCTACGACGTCGGTGACGGCCGGGGCCGCTCCGGTCAGGTCTTCGCCGCCACCCCCTGGCGCTGGGTCGGCGCCCTGCTCGGGCTCTTCGCGCTCGCGCCCCTCGGCGGGGGCCACGCGGGCGCGGCCACGTTCACACAGTTCCGTATCACCGAGACCCGCTGAGGGTCATTTCCTGCCATCCGTACACCTGTTGTGCCTGTTGGGAGCCGCAATGACGCAGCACCTTCATAGCAAGCGCTTGCCGAGACCGGGTCACGGCAGGGTCGTGGCCGCCGTGATCGCCCTGGCCGCCGCACTGAGCCTCGGAGCGATCGGGGAGGCGAAGGCCGTGGGCCCGGCGGCCGGCGAACCGACGGGGGCTGCCGCTGCCGGGCCGGCCGCGACGGCAGCCCGCCTCTCCGACCGCCCGCACGGCTTCGCCTCCCTGGACGGCGGCACCACCGGCGGAGCGGGCGGCAAGGTCGTCACCGTCACCGACCAGGCCTCGCTCGCCCGGTACGCGGCCGCCGAGGAGCCGTACGTCATCCGGGTCTTGGGCGCGATCGACGTCGAACCCTTCGGCTCGGACATCGTCGTGAACTCGGACAAGACCCTCATCGGCGTCGGCGACACCGGCGAGATCGTCCACGGCGAGCTGCACCTCAACCCCGGCACGCACAACGTGATCATCCGCAACCTGACGATCCGCGACAGCTATGTCGAGGGTGACTGGGACGGCAAGACCACCGACTTCGACGCCGTCCAGATGGACACCGTCGACCACGTGTGGATCGACCACAACCGCTTCACACACATGGGCGACGGGCTGCTCGACATCCGCAAGGACAGCCAGTACATCACCGTCTCCGCCAACCGGTTCACCCACCACAACAAGGCGTTCGGGATCGGCTGGACGCCCAACGTCACCACGCAGATCACCATCGACCACAACCTGTTCAGCGGCACCAAGCAGCGCAACCCGTCCGCCGACAACTGCGCCTACGCACACCTCTACAACAACTACTTCACCAGCCAGGTGGCCGACGGCGACCCGGTGTGGACGTACGGCAGCTGGTCGCGCGGCCACACCAAGATGGTCATCGAGAACAGCTACTACGACGGTGTCCAGCACCCCTACCAGGCCGACGCCACCGCCGAGTTGGTGCAGCGCGGCTCCATCCTGAAGAACACCACCGGGCGCCAGGACACGTGGGGCAAGGCCTTCGACCCGCACGACTTCTACGCCTACCGTCTCGACCCGGCGGCCGCCGTACCCGCACTGGTGACGCGTTTCTCCGGGCCGCAGAAGAACCTCGGCACGAACACCGTGCTGAACGTCCCCGCGGACTACCCGAGCGTCCAGGCCGCCGTGGACGCAGTGCCCGACGGCAACGCCGGCACGGTGACCGTCGCGATCGCGCCCGGCACCTACCGCGCGAAGGTCTACATCCCCGCGACCAAGCCGCGGATCGTGCTCCAGGGCACCGGCCGGGACCGATCCGACACCGTCGTCGTGTACAACACCCCCGCCGAGTACGGCGGTTCGACCGGCAGCGCCACCGTGCGGATCGCCGCGAACGACGTCACGGCCCGCAACCTCACCTTCAGCAACGACTTCGACGAGGCCGCGGTCGAGCTGAAGGGCGAGCAGGCCCTCGCCATGAAGACCACCGGTGACCGGATCGTCTTCGATAACACGGCCTTCCTGGGCAACCAGGACACCCTGATGACCGACAGCCCCAAGCTGGACGTCATCAGCCGGGTCTACCTCCGCGACTCGTACATCGAGGGCGACGTCGACTTCATCTACGGGCGCGCGACCACCGTCATCGAGCACTCCGTCATCAAGGCCCTCAGCCGCGGCTCCACCACCAACAACGGCTACCTCACGGCCGCTTCGACGTGGAAGGACAACCCGTACGGGTTCCTGATCACCCGGTCGAAGGTCGTGAGCGACGCGCCCGCCGGGTCCTTCCACCTCGGCCGGCCCTGGCACCCCGGCGGCGAACCCGACGCCGTGGCCCAGGTCCTGTTCCGCGACACCGAGCTGCCCGCGGCGGTCAAGTCCGCACCGTGGGCCGACATGAGCGGCTTCTCGTGGAAGGACGCCCGCTTCGCCGAGTACCGCAGCCACGGCCCCGGCGCGACCGTCACCGTCGACCGGCCGCAGCTGCCGGACGCCGACACGACGACGTACACCGTCGCCACGTACCTGTCGGGCACGGACGGCTGGGCGCCGTACGCCCGCCACTGACCCCACAACCGCACAGCCGACCCCACAACCGCACAGCTCCGTTGGATCCAGAAGAAGAGAGCCGGTCAATGAAGATCAACATTCGTAGAAGCAGGCGCGCCGCCGCGGCCGTCGCCCTGGGGTCCGTCCTCGCCCTGACCGCCACCGCCTGCGGCGACGACGGAAGCGGCACCGCCGGCGACAAGGGCAACGAGGGCTCCGGCAAGGGCGAGATCACCTTCTGGGACAACAACGGCGGTGTGCGTACCGACGTCTGGAAGGAGATCATCAAGGACTTCGAGAAGAAGTACCCCGACATCAAGGTCAACTACGTCGGAGTGCCCGCCACCAGCATCCAGTCCAAGTACGACACCTCCATCAGCGGCGGCGGTCTGCCCGACGTCGGCGGTGTCGGCGCCGCCATGCTCGCCGAGGTCGCGGCCCAGAAGGCCCTTGAGCCGCTGGACAGCCGGATCGAGAAGAGCACCCTGAACGGCAAGCTCAACCAGGGCATGCTCGACAGCGTCCGCAACGCGGGTGGCGGCGACAAGCTCTACTCGGTGCCGACCTCCGCCAACAACGGCACGCTGTGGTACCGCACCGACCTGTTCAAGTCCGCGGGCCTCGCCGAGCCGTCCAGCTGGACGAACTTCTACAAGGCCGCCGACAAGCTCACCGACAAGGGTGACAACAAGTTCGGCTACACCATCCGCGGCGGCGAGGGCTCCATCGCGCAGGCCCTGGACGCCAGTTACGGCCAGAGCGGCATCACCGAGTTCTGGAACGGCGACAAGACCACGGTCAACGACCCGAAGAACGTCGCCGCGTTGGAGAAGTACGTCAAGCTCTACAAGAAGGACACCCCGTCCGCCGACGTCAACAACGACTTCACCAAGATGGTCGCCCAGTGGGACAGCGGCACCATCGGCATGCTGAGCCACAACCTGGGCTCCTACCAGGACCACGTGAAGGCACTCGGCACCGGCAAGTTCCGGGGCATACCCAACCCGACCCTGGACGACGGCACCCGGGTGCAGGTCTCCAACCCCGTCGACGGTCTCGGCCTGTTCAAGGCCAGCAAGCACAAGGCGGCCGCCTGGAAGTTCATCGAGTTCGCCGCCTCGCACGAGTCCAACAGCAAGTGGAACGAGTCGGCCGGCGCCATTCCGTCCAACATCGAGGCCGCGAAGGACTCCTGGATCCAGCAGGCCGAGCCCACGAAGCTCGCCGCCGAGGCACTGAACGGCGGCAAGACCAAGATCGTGCAGCTGCCGTACTACCTGCCCGACTGGAACAACATCTCCAAGTCCGACAACGAGCCGAACTTCCAGAAGGTCCTGCTCGGCAAGATGTCGGCGAAGGACTTCCTGAACACGTTGGCTGAGCAGCTCAACGCTGCGCAGGCCGACTGGAAGAAGAACGGATAGCTCCGCTGGGGTTGCCGCCGGATCGGTCCGTGGTCTTTGAGGTGGGTTTTCGACCGCGGGCCGGTCGTGGCTGGTCGCGCAGTTCCCCGCGCCCCTTTCCCGGCACTCCCCTTCACCCCCGTTGAAAGGCACAGCGACGTGTCACTGTCTCGTAGACAAATCACCTCGGCCGCCCTCGCCGCCGTCCCCCTCGCCGTCGCCGCGACGGCGCCCGCCTTCGCGGCTCCCGGCGCGGCGCGGCACCGCACCCTCTACATCGCCGGTGACTCCACCGCCGCCCAGAAGTACTCCGATGCCGCGCCCGAGACCGGCTGGGGCATGGCGCTGCCCTTCTTCCTGAACAAGGACGTGGTGGTCGCCAACCACGCCGTGAACGGGCGGAGTTCGAAGAGCTTCATCGACGAGGGCCGGCTCGACGTCATCCTCCAAGCCATCCGGCCCGGCGACCTCCTGCTGATCCAGTTCGCGCACAACGACGAGAAGAGCGCCGACCCCACGCGCTACACCGAGCCGTGGACGACGTACCAGGACTATCTGCGTCAGTACATCGACGGGGCGCGCGCCCGCGGTGCGCGCCCGGTGCTCGCCACCCCCGTCGAGCGCAGAAAGTTCGACGCGGACGGCAACGCCGTGCCGACCCACGGCGACTACCCGGCAGCGATGCGCGCTCTCGCGGCCGAGGAGGGCGTGGCGCTGCTCGACATCCAGGCGCTGTCGCTCGCCCTGTGGCAGAAGCTCGGTGTCGAGGAGACCAAGACGTACTTCAACTGGACCGCGACCGAGCAGGACAACACGCACTTCAACCCGCCCGGCGCGATCGCCGTGGCCCGTCTCGTCGCGGCCGGGCTGCTGCACCGCCGGGTGCTCGCGCCCCGGGACGTACGCCGCCTCGACGACGCGATCCCCACGTCGTGGATCACCTGGCCCGAGGGCACCGCCGCGTAGGTCCCACCTCGGAGCTCCACCCACGTCAGTACCCCTGAAGTCGCACCCCCGAAGTCGCACCCCGAAGCCGCACCCCGGAAGTCGAAAGAGGAGCCGCACAGTGAACGCACAGGTATGGCATGGGCATGTCATTACAAAGGCTGCCGCGCTGATCGGCTGCACCGCACTGGTGCTGTCCGTCACCGGTACGACCGCGCAGGCCGCCCAGGCCCAGGCCGCCCAGGCCCAGGCCGCCCAGGCCCAGGCCGCCCAAGCCAAGGACGTCGCCCGTCAGACCCTGGCCGCGAACGACGGCTGGGGCTCCTACGGCACCGGCACCACCGGCGGCGCGAGCGCCGACGCCGCGCATGTGTACACCGTCACCACCTGGGCGGAGTTCAAGGCCGCACTCAAGGCCGGCGGCACCGCACCGAAGATCATCAAGGTCAAGGGCACGATCGACGCCAACGCCGACGGCTGCGCGTCCTTCGCGGCCGAGGGCTACGACTTCGCCCAGTACCTCGCGGACTACGACCCGGCCGTGTGGGGCCACGACAAGGTGGTCAGCGGTCCGCAGGAGGACGCGCGCGCCGCCTCCGCAGCCAACCAGGACACGGCCATCAAGGCGAACGTCCCCGCCAACACCACCATCATCGGCATCGGGAAGAACGCCGGGTTCAAGGGCGCCAGCCTGCAGATCAAGGCCGTCGACAACATCATCGTGCGCAACCTCGCCTTCGAGAGCCCCCTCGACTGCTTCCCGCAGTGGGACCCCACCGACACCGCGGACGGCAACTGGAACTCCGAGTACGACAGCGCGGTCGTCTACGGCTCCACCCATGTCTGGCTGGACCACAACACGTTCACCGACGGCGACCACCCCGACAGCTCGCTGCCCAGCTACTACGGCCGGATCTACGAGCAGCACGACGGCGAGCTCGACATCGTCAAGGGCGCCGACTACGTCACCGCGTCCTGGAACGTGTTCACCGACCACGACAAGACGATCCTGATCGGCAACAGCGACAGCGCGTCCACCGCCGCCGTCGACCGCGGCCATCTCAAGGTCACCTTCCACCACAACCTGTTCTCGAACCTGGTGGAGCGCGCGCCGCGCGTCCGCTTCGGTCAGGTCGACTCGTACAACAACCACTTCGTCGCCGAGGCCGGGTTCGCCTACAGCTACGGCATCGGCATGGAGTCCCAACTCGTCGCGGAGCACAACGCGTTCACACTTCCCGGCGGGGTCAAGGCCGGTTCGATCCTGAAGAAGTGGAAGGAGGCGCCGGTCACCGCCGCCGACAACTACGTCAACGGCTCGCCGACCGACCTCATCGCCGTGCACAACGCGGAGATCCCGGCCGAGACCCTGCAGTCGGGCGCCGGCTGGACGCCGACCCTGCGCACGAAGGTCGACGCACCGCGGGCCGTCCCCGGCATCGTCGACCACCGCGCGGGTGCCGGAAAGGTCTGCTGACCATGCGGGCAGCCATGGACCGCAGAAGCTTCCTGGTCGCGAGTGCCGGCGCCGCGGTGGCGCTCGGCCTCGCGGCCCCCGCGCCCGCCCGCGCCGCGACACGCCCGCGCTCCCGCTTCGGGCGCTACGGCTCGCCGGCCGCACGCCTCACCGAGCACACGCTGTACGTGGACGCGGGTGGCGGCGGTGACTTCACCACCGTCCAGGCCGCCGTGACGGCCGCCACCGGCAGCGGGTACACGCTCGTCATCGCTCCTGGCGTCTACCGCGAGACCGTCGCGGTCGCCGCCGCCGCGACCGAGCTGACCTGGATCGGCGCGTCCGAGGACCCGCGCGATGTCGTCGTCGTGTTCGACCACGCCAACGGGACACCCAAGCCCGGCGGCGGCACCTACGGCACCACCGGCTCCGCCACGACGACCGTGCAGGCCGACGGGTTCACCGCCCGCTGGATCACCTTCGCCAACGACTGGCTGCGCGCCGACCACCCCGAGATCACCGGCACCCAGGCCGTGGCCATCAAGGTGCAGGGCGACCGCTCGGCATTCCTGCACTGCCGCTTCCTCGGACACCAGGACACGCTCTACGCCGACTCGATGGCGCTCGGCACGTTCGCGCGCCAGTACTTCGCGCACTGCTACGTCGAGGGCGACGTCGACTTCGTCTTCGGCCGGGCCACCGCCGTCTACGAGCACTGCCACTTCCGTACGCTGAACCGCACCGACCTGGCCGGGGCCCCGTACGGCTTCGTGTTCGCCCCGTCCACGGCGGTCGCCAACCCGCGCGGCTACCTGGTGACCCGCAGCCGGATCAGCAGCGAGGCACCGGAGGCGTACTACAAGCTCGCCCGCCCCTGGGTGCCAGGCTCGGACACCACCGCCCGCCCGATGCTCACGGTTCGCGACAGCGTCCTCGGCCCCGGCATCGACGCGATCGCGCCCTACACCAACATGTCGGACACCTTCCCGTGGCAGAGCCAGCGATTCGCCGAGTACCGCAACACCGGGCCCGGCGCCGTAGTCACGGTCCAGGCCAACCGGCCCCAACTCACCGACGAGGAGGCCGAGTCGGCGACCCGCGAGGCCTACCTCGGCGACTGGGCCCCGTGGGAGAGGTGCTGACATGAACCGGCGCACTCTGCTGACCGGGATAGTGGGAGGGCTCGTCGCCGTCGGTACGACCCCCGCCTTCGCGGGCGTGCGCGGCCATACGCTCCACGTCCGCCCCGGCGAATCCGTGCAGGCCGCAGTGGACGCGGTGGACGGCAGCGGCTGGACGATCGTCGTGCACCCGGGAACGTACCGGGAAGTGGTGAACATCCCTGCAGGCAAAGCGGAGTTGACCGTCCGCGGTGCCACGTGCGACCCGCGCGACGTCGTCATCGTCTTCGATCACGCGAACGGCACGAAGAAGGCCGACGGCACCACCTACGGCACCGCGGGCTCCGCCACCTTCACCTCGGCGGCGCCCGGTCTGACCGTCCGCGACCTGACGCTCGCCAACGACTGGCTGCGCGCCGACCACCCCGACATCACCGGCACGCAGGCGGTGGCCGCCTACACCTACGGCGACCGCACGCACTTCGAGAACGTCCGGCTGCTGGCCCACCAGGACACCCTCTTCGTCGACACGACCGCGCTGGACACCTTCGACCGGCAGTACTTCCACCGCTGCTACATCGAGGGAGACGTCGACTTCGTCTTCGGCCGGGCGACCGCCGTCTTCGAGGAGTGCCACTTCCACACGCTGCAACGGGACGTGACCTTCACCCCCAAGGGCATGGTCTTCGCACCCTCGACGGCCCGCGCCAACCCGTACGGCATCCTCGCCGTCCGCTCCCGGATCACGTCCGGCGCGGAAGACGGGGCGTACAAGATCGCTCGTCCCTGGGTGCCGTCGTACGAGACGACCGCCTGGCCCTCCCTCGTGGTCCGGGACACCCGGATCGGCCCCGGCATCGACGCCGTGGCCCCCTACACCAACATGCGCGAGGCCTACCCCTGGCAGTCCATGCGCTTTCGCGAGTACCGCAACACCGGGCCGGGCGCGGAGATCACCGTCCCCGACAACCGTCCCCAACTCGCCGACGCCGAGGCCGCGTTGCACACCCCCGCCGCCTACCTCGGCGACTGGCGTCCCTGAAGAACCGCAGGAAACCCCTCCCCACAGAACGACGAAAGGACCGCACTCCTATGTCTCGTCGTACCGCTCTCACCCTCGGCGCAGCCCTGGCGTTCGGCGCCGGGCTCGCCGTGCTCCCCAGCCAGGCCCAGGCCGCCACCGTGGTCGTCAGCAACTCGACCGACCTGTCCAACGCCATCAAGAACGCCACCGCCGGCACCGTCATCCAGGTCCGTGGGGGCACGTACTACCCGACGGCCACGCTCCAGTCGACGGCCAACGGCACCTCTGCGAGCCGGATCTCCCTTCAGCCGTACGGCTCGGAGACCGTGAAGATCGACGGCTCCTCGCTGCCCGACGGCGACTGGATCTTCAAGCTGACCGCCGACTACTGGAACGTCTCGAACATCACCTTCCAGAACTCGCCGGACAGCGCCGTCGTCTGCCAGTCCTGCACCGGCACGGTGTGGAGCAACATCAAGACCGTCAACGGCGGCGACTCCGGGTTCACGCTGACCGGCGACGGCACGGTCAACAACACCGTCAGGAACATCGACAGCTACGGCAACTACGACGCGGCCAACCACGGCGAGAACGCGGACGGCGTCGCCGTGAAGTTCGGCTCCGGCACCGGGAACCTGATCACCGGGGCCCGCCTCTACAACAATTCGGACGACGGGATCGACTTCTGGTCCTTCTCCTCGCCCGTCACCGTGGAGCACACCTGGTCCTTCGGCAACGGGAAGAACCGCTGGTCCGACTCGGCCTTCGCGGGCGACGGCAACGGCTACAAGCTCGGCGGCGACGGCGAGGTCGTCGCGCACGTCATCAACAACTCCGCCGCCTGGGACGACGCCGGCAACGGCTTCACGGAGAACTCCAACACCGGAGCGATCGTCATCAACCGCACCACCGCCTACGCCAACGGCAAGTACGGCTACTACTTCGCCACCAGCTCCGCGAAGCTCGGCAAGAACCTCGCCGTGAAGAACGGCAGCGCGGCGGTCTCCAAGGGTTCCGCCGTCAGCTCGTCCGGCAACAACTGGGACTCCGGCATCTCGACCCCCTCGTTCGTCTCCACGGACGCGACGACCTGCTACAACGCCCGCAAATCGGACGGCTCGCTGCCCGCGACCACCTTCCTGACGACGGGGAGCACGACCATCGGCGCGACGATGAACTGAGCCGGCCGGGGGACGCGAGGCCTCTTTGTCTGTGGAATATGTATCGATCAGGCAACGAGCCTCGCGTTCAGGGGGGTGACGCGCGTAGAAACCTGTCATGCATAAGCCACTGCGTTTCGCGGCGATCGCCGCCACCTGTGCCGTCGCCGGTGCCGCCCTGTACGGCACCGGCGCCGCCACCGCCGACCAGTCGACGGCGAACAGCACCAGGGAGCCCCACAACATCGGGCTTCTGGTCGGGGAGATCGACACTTACTACGGCACGACGCTCGACAGCAACGGCGTGTACCAGGCGTCCAAGGACAGCCAGTACGCCAAGGACCTGGCGCGCCTCGAGTCCGACGCCAAGAAGTACATCAAGAAGGCGGCCGGCAAGGCCCACCACAAGGGCGAGAAGGCCGCGGTCGTCTTCGACATCGACGACACGCTGCTGCTCTCCCTCGACTACGAGAAGAAGACCAACTACACGTACAACGGCACCACTTGGGCCGACTACGTGAACAAGGCGGACCGCCCGGCCGTCTTCGGCACCCCCGAGCTCGTCGCGTACGCCGAGTCCAAGGGCGTCGAGGTCTTCTACAACTCGGGCCTGAGCGAGGCGCAGCGCTCCGCCGCGGTCGCGAACCTCAAGAAGGTCGGCGCCGACATCAACCTCGACGCCGACCACATGTTCCTGAAGGACAAGACGAACCCGCCGGCGTACCTGAGCGCCTGCGCCACCCCGGGCGCCTGGACCTGCACGACCGTGCAGTACAAGTCCGGCACCCGCAAGCACATCGAGGACCTCGGCTACGAGGTCGTCGCCAACTTCGGCGACCAGTACTCGGACCTCGAAGGGGGCTACGCCGACAGGACGTACAAGCTCCCGAACCCCACGTACTACGTGAGCTAGTCGCTTGCTGCGGTCCGCACGGGGCGGACCGACTCCAGGGTCGGCACCACCGGCTCGATCGTGCCGTCGGCCGCGAAGCGGAGACGGTCGATCGTGGTCTCCCGGTGCGTGCCGTCCCCACCCGCCCTGCCGGGGCCGTTGAGTGCGAACCGGTGGTAGACGATGTACCAGTCGTCGGTGCCGGGGACGTTCACCACCGAGTGGTGGCCGGTGCCCTTGATGCCGTACTCAGGGCGCTTGGACAGGATCGTGCCCCGCTTGGTCCAGGGACCGAGCGGGGAGGGTCCCGTGGCGTAGGCGACGTGGTAGTTCTCGCTGCGCGTGTCGTCCTCGGACCACATGAAGTAGTACGTGCCCTGCCGCTTGACCACGAAGGAGCCCTCGCGGAAGTTCGCCGGGGTGATGTCCTTCACCTTCGCCGGGTCGTAGGACACCATGTCGTCGTTGAGCGGGACGACGTAGCCGTGCCCGTTGCCCCAGTAGAGGTACGCCTGCCCGTCGTCGTCCGTGAAGACCGCCGGGTCGATCATCTGGCCGCTCAGCGAACCGCCCTTGGCGACCAGGGGCTTGCCCAGCGCGTCCTTGAACGGGCCGGCCGGCGAGTCGGCGACCGCCACGCCTATCTGCTGCTCGGCGCAGAAGTAGAAGTAGTACTTGCCGTCGCGTTCGGCGATCGCCGGGGCCCAGGCGTTCTTGTCGGCCCAGCTCACGTCCGGCCCGAGGTCGAGGATCACGCCGTGGTCCTTCCAGTGGACCAGGTCCTTCGACGAGTACGCCTTGAAGCTCGTCCCGCTCCAGCCCGGGTGGCCGTCCGACGTCGGATAGATCCAGTAACGGCCGTCCAGGTACTGGACGTCGGGGTCGGCGGTGAGCCCTGGCAGGACCGGACTGCGGGTGGGCACGGCCTCGACCGTCCAGGTGCGGCTGGTCCCGTCCGCGGCCGTCACGGTGTACGTCTGCGGGGTGCGGAAGTCGCGAGAGGTGCCGGAGGCGGGGGTGAGGGTCGCGCCCGCGCCGACGGCCAGCTTCGGCGCCAGGTGCCGCAGTGCGGCGTCCGGCTTCATCGGCAGCACCACCTTGGACGAGCCCTCGGTGACGACCGCGTAGCCCTTCTGTCCCGTGGCCGTCGCGTCCACGACCGAGGCCGGAGTGGACGGATACGCCGCGAGCAGCCGGTCGTACTGGGCCTGCGTCACCGGCAGCACCGTGCCGTGCCGGGGGCTCGCCGGCAGCTGGTAGTTCGTGGACATCGTCCACTTGCCGGAGTCGAGGTCGGTGGTCTCGAAGGGCACATAGCCGCGGCCGCCGTACTCGTCGATGAACAGGTACCACTTGTTCTCGGTGTTGGACCTGAAGACCGTCGGGCCCTCACCGCGGTCGATCGAGCCGCTGCCGATGCAGTCGGAGACGAAGTCGTACTTCTCGGACGTCAGCATGGCCGACTTCTCCGCGGTGATGAACTTCGAGCACGGGGAGTCGGACGACGGGTTCCGCTCGTCCTTGGTGAAGCGGTAGTAACTGCCCTTGTTCTTGATGACCGTTGAGTCGATCACCGAGTAGCCGGGGTCGTCCCAGACCTTCGGCTCGCTGAAGGTGCGGAAGTCCTCCGTGGTCGCGTACAGCATCTTGTTGTACGTCGATCCCGTGTGGTCCGGGTCGTCGTCGGCGTAGAGCTTCGACGCCCAGAAGACGACGTACCGGCCGAGCGTGTCGTCCCAATAGGCCTCCGGCGCCCAGGTGTTGCCCGCCGTGTCGGGGGCGACCTTCACCAGCCGCTGGTCGGTCCAGTGGACCAGGTCGGTGGACTCCCAGATCATGATCGACCTGCTGCCGTGCCGCTGGACCTGGTCCCAGCTGCCGCTGGAGTTCTTGTACATCTTCAGGTCGGTGGCGATCAGATAGAACTTGTCGCCCTTGGGGGAGCGGATCACGAACGGGTCGCGCAGGCCCTTCTCGCCCAGCTCGGAGGTGAGAACGGGCTTGCCCGCGTTCAGCTCCCGCCAGTGCAGTGGGTCGTTGCCGCGGCTGAGGGCGTAGCGGATCTGCTCGCCGTCGGCGGTGCCCTCGCCGGTGAAGTAGGTGAAGAGGTATCCGGCGTACTTCTGCTGGTTCACGGGTGGTGCTCCTGAATGCGCGGTGCTGGGTGGGGCGTTGAGCAGCGTGAGGAGGAGGGTGAGGAGGGCGAGCAGGGGGAGCAGGACCGTGCGGGCGATGCGGGGGCGCATGACACATCCTGTGGGGGTCTGATGGTTTCTGTTGATTGAGCTGCCCTCGGAGTGTCACCAGCGGGGGACAGTGCGTCAATCGGTGGGGGCGGGACTGCGGCGAGCGAAAATTTCGGACGCTTTCGCGGCCGCGTGGCAACCCTTCCGGGGGCGGCGGCGACAAGAGGGCAGAAGCGGGTCGGGGCGGCCCCTCCGGCCCGCTTCGCCGCCTCCCATTCCCGAGGAAAGGAACGCCCCGTGCGTCAGAGCATCGGACGCCACCGCAGGACCCGCACTCTCTCGATCGCCGCCGCCGTGGCGGTCGCCGCGGGGGCGGGCGGCGTCTACCTCGGCCTCTCGGACGACGGCGCGCAGGCGGCCGCCTCGACGGTCTCCGTCTCCACCACCGCAGAGCTCCAGACAGCCGTCAGCAATGCCGTCGCCGGTACGACCATCCAGGTGCGCGGCGGCACGTACTACCCGACGAGCACCCTCAAGTCCACGGCGAACGGCACCGGTTCGGCGCGGATCACACTCCAGGCGTACGGCAGCGAGAAGGTGAGGATCGACGGCTCCAAGCTGGCCGACGGCTCCTGGCTGGCCGGGATCTACGGCGACTACTGGACCGTCCAGAACATCACCTGGCAGAACGCGCCGGCCCAGGGCTTCGTCGTCACCTCCTCGGTCGGCGGCGTCTTCAAGAACCTGGTCACCGCGGACAACGGCGACTCCGGCTTCACCCTGCGCGGCGACGGCACGACGAACAACCTCGTGCAGAACCTGGACAGTTACGGCAACTACGACGCCGCCAACCACGGCCAGAACGCCGACGGCATCGCCATCAAGTTCGGCTCGGGCACCGGCAACAGGATCACCGGCGCCCGCCTCTACAACAACGCCGACGACGGCCTCGACCTGTGGCAGTTCTCTTCGCCCGTCACCGTCGAGCACTCCTGGGCGTTCGGCAACGGCAGGAACCGCTGGAACGACTCGGCCTTCGAGGGCAACGGCAACGGCTTCAAGCTCGGCGGCGGAGGCGCCTCGGTCGCCCACGCCGTCAACAACGACGCGGCCTGGGACAACGCGGGCAACGGCTTCACGGAGAACTCCAACACCGGAGCCATCGTCCTCAACCGCAACACCGCGTACGCCAACACCGACGCCGGTTTCTACTTCGCCACCGGCAAGGCCAGGCTCGCCCGGAACCTCGCCGTGAGCAACAAGGGCGGCCCGGACAAGCTGGGTTCGTCCACGGTCTCCGCGGCCAACAACTGGGACAGCGGCGTCTCCACGCCGTCCTTCAGGTCGACGTCCGCGACGACCGCGTACGGCGCCCGCTCCGCCGGAGGCTCCCTGCCCTCGACGACGTTCCTGACGACGGGCTCCACGGCCATCGGTTCGACGATGAACTAGAGGGAGTGCGAACGCCCCCACCGGTCGTCACCGGTGGGGGCGTTCTGCTGCCGGTCCGAGGGGGGCTCGAATCGGCTGCGCCGGACCGAGGGGGGCTCGGCGGCCGGCGTGCCCGCCTGAGGGGGGCTCAGACGGGCAGCTCAGGGACTGCTCACTCGTAGCTGATGTCGGACGTGGTGAACCTGCAGAAGGTTCCGTCGGGGCCGGTGCCCAGCTCCTTCGGCTCCTTGCCGGAGTTGTTGCCCTGGAAGCGGACGCACGTCTTGATCTTCTTGCCGCTGTCGCCGTGGACGCGGATGTTGCGCAGCGCCGCGGTGTCCCCGTAGTTGGAGTTGATGCCGACGATCGCCTTGAGGGGCGCGGTGACGTCGACGTCGTTGATGATGACCGTGCGCTTGTACTGCGTCTTGCAGTTGCCGCAACTGCGCACCAGCTTGCCGGAGTTCTCGACCTGGAACCTGCTCACGACCAGTTTGCCCGCGCCGTTGAACTGGAGCACCTTGTCGTCGGCGTTCTTCGCGCCGCCGCCGTAGACCTTGTAGACGGCCGAGGAGGACTTGCCCTTGAAGCTGGCGGCGTCCTCGCCGACATCCAGCCACCACACGTTCTGCAGCGTGCAGGAGCCCTTGCAGTGGACACCGTCCGCGGCCGGGGTGCCGATGATGACGTTCTTGAGCGTCGCGCCGTCGGCCAGCTCGAAGATCGGTCCCTGGTCCTCGTCCTGGCTGTCGGTGCCGAGGTCGCCGCTGCCGTAGAACTTCGTGAGCTTGCCGTCGTAGGTGCCCGAGACCTCGATCGTCGAGGACACGGCCTTGCTGCCCTTGGCCGTCGGCCAGGCGGAGGCGGCACCGGCCGTGGACAGCATCGTCGTGGTGACGATCGCCGCGCCCGTGATGGCGAGGGCGGCGGACCCGCCGATCACCGCCCGCCGCCTGGTGACCCGGCGGCGGTGGCGGACGCGCTGTTCAGCTCGTGCAGTCATGAACCGACTTCCCTGCGTGGACGGCGAAGCTTGCGTCTCTTGGTCGCCACGGGTCAGGAAAGGGTTGCCGGTTGTCGGGAGATTCTTTTCGGCCAGGGATTCTCCCCGGCCGGAGATCGTTACGAATCGCCCTCGGCTGCCGAGTCGTTGTCGCTGTGCGCCGCGAAGTCGCCGCCGACGCCGAGCTGCCGCCCGCCCGCCCGGGCGGTCAACGTGTAGCGGTCGTCCTTGGCGTCGCGGCCGCCGCGCGTGTGGTCGTACTGCCCGGCGAACACGAACTCGCCGGAGGGGACCGTACGTCCGTCCCTCAGCACCCACGTGTAGACGAGGAAACCGTCCTTCTCGGCGACCGTCTGCGTGAAGTCGCCCTCGGGCAGCGAACGCCAGGCGCCCGTGGAGGTGACACCCCCGGTCTGCGCGATCCGCAGCTCGACCGTCAGCTCGGTCAGCGGCTTCGACGTCTTCAGCGTGACATTGCTCTGCGCCCAGAACTCGTTGCTGTGCGGGTCGACCGAACCGTCCGACCACAGCGGACCGTCCTCGGTGCCGGCCGGGGGCGGCACCTGCGTGGAGGGCGCGCTGCTGTGGGACTCCGGGGTGCGGGAGGGGGGCGAACTCGGCTTCCCGGTCGGCTTCGACGTACCGGAGCGGTGGGTGGGGTCGGGGTGGACCGGCGCGCGACTAGTCGCGTCGGGCGAGGGGTCCGGGGTCGGCGACACCGCGACCGTCTGCTGTTGCGAGCGGTCCTCCTGCACCGCGGAGGCGACCGTGTAGCCGCCCACCGCGACCACACCCGCGACCGCGGCCGTGGCGCCCACGACCCGCGCCCAGCCCAGCACGGGCGGCCGTGCCGCCCGCCTGGCCGCGCGGGCCGTGCGCGGCTCCGCACCGGCCATGCCGCGCTCGACCCGGGCCAGGATGCGCGCGCGGTCGGGCTCGTGCGCCTCGGCCGCCTCGTGCAGCCGGGCACGCAGCTCGTCGTGCACGTCCTGCGCCTTCCTCATCGGTCCCTACCTCCGGCTCCGCCCGTGCGCCCCACTGCCGCGTGAACCCGCTGGGGGGCCTCGGCATTGCCGAGGTGCCGCTGAAGTTCAGCCATGCCCTTCGACGTCTGGCTCTTCACCGTACCCACAGACACACCCAGCGCGAGAGCGGTGTCCTTCTCCGAGAGGTCGAAAGCATGGCGTAGTACGACACATGCCCGCTTGCGGAACGGCAGTCGGCGCAGGGCCTCCTGGACATCGACCACTCCGGGGATGTCCGGGTTCTCGGTCCTGTCGTCGCGCTGCGACCAGAACAGCGTGATGCGGCGGCGCTCGCGGACCGCGCTGCGGATGCGGGTGCGGGCCAGGTTGGCGACCACACCGCGGGCGTACGCCGCAGGATGGTCGGCCGCGCGCACCCGGTCCCAGCGGTTCCAGAGCGCGAGCAGCGCATCCGCCGCCAGATCGTCCGCCGCGTCCGCCTCGCCCGTCAGCAGATGGGCGAGGCGGGAGAGTTCGGCGTAATGGCGCTCGAAGAAGTCATGGAACTCCACGGAGGCGGCGTCGTCGACGACTGTGCCCACGGGATCTCTCCTCGCTGCGACTGCGGCACTTGTGCGGGTACCTGTGTGTGTCATGTGAATGCCATGTGATCGTCCGGGGGTCGTCCGGGACGAGATCCGGAAGCGTAGCAGTGTCCGTACAGGCCTTCGAACGGCGTATGGCAGGCCGAACCCGATTCCGTAACACGGAGAAAACCTGAAACTGGTTCAACGCGGGAACAATCCAGCCAGCATCCGCACACCCGGCACCGCAGGTCACAAGGAGCATCGCCATGTCCGACACCCAGAAGCAGACCGACCGGCCAAGTGCCGCGCCACCTGCGGCGAACAGCGTCGACCGGTACTTCAGGATCTCCGAACGGGGGTCCACCCTGGGCCGGGAGATACGCGGCGGCTTCGCCACGTTCTTCACGATGGCCTACATCCTTGTCCTGAATCCCATCATCCTGGGAAGCGCCAAGGACAAGTTCGGACACCACCTCGACGCGGTCCAACTCACCACCGCCACCGCCCTGGTGGCCGCCGTCATGACGATCGTGATGGGCCTCGGCGGCAATCTCCCGCTCGCGCTCGCCGCGGGCCTCGGCCTCAACGCGGTCGTCGCCTTCCAGATCGCCCCGCTGATGAGCTGGGACGACGCGATGGGCCTGATCGTCCTGGAAGGTCTGCTGATCTGCGTCCTAGTGGTGACGGGGCTGCGCGAGGCCGTCATGCACGCGATCCCGCAGCCGCTGAAGCAGGCGATCAGCGTCGGCATCGGCCTGTTCATCGCGTTCATCGGCTTCGTCGACGCCGGCTTCGTCAGCCGCATCCCGGACGCCGCGAACACCACCGTGCCGGTTCAGCTCGGCGGCACGGGCACCCTGGCCGGCTGGCCGATCCTCGTCTTCTGTCTCGGGGTGCTGCTGACCATCGGGCTGCTCGCCCGCAAGGTCAAGGGCGCGATCCTGATCAGCATCGTGACCATGACGGTCGTGGCGATCATCATCAACTCCCTCGCCGACATCAAGAGTTGGGGCCTGACCACGCCGAAGGTCCCCGACGACGTGGTGGCCTCACCGGACTTCGGACTACTCGGTCACTTCAGCCTGTTCGGCGCCTTCGGCGAGACCGGTGCGATCACCGTCGTCCTGCTGATCTTCACGCTCATCCTGTCGGACTTCTTCGACACCATGGGCACGGTCGTCGGCATCAGCGCCGAGGCGGGCCTGCTGGACGAGGAGGGCAGGGTCCCGAACCTCGGGCGCGTGCTGCTGATCGACGGCGCCGCGGCGGTCGCGGGCGGCGCGGCCTCGGCGTCCTCCTCGACCTCCTACATCGAGTCCGCGGCGGGTGTCGGCGAGGGCGCCCGCACGGGCTTCGCGAACCTGGTCACCGGTGGCATGTTCGCCCTGGCCCTGTTCCTGACCCCGCTGCTGACCATCGTCCCGCTGCAGGCCGCCGCCCCCGCCCTCGTCGCGGTCGGCTTCCTGATGATGACCCAGGTCAAGCACATCGACTGGGACAAGTACGAGATCGCCATCCCGGCGTTCCTCACCATCGCCGTGATGCCGTTCACGTACTCGATCACCAACGGCATCGGCGCCGGCTTCCTCGCCTACGTCCTGATCAAGACGGTCCTCGGCAGGGCGAAGGAGGTCCACTGGCTGCTGTGGGCGGCCTCCGCGCTGTTCCTGGTGTACTTCGCGATCGACCCGGTCGAACAGATCCTCGGCACGAAGTAGCACGAAGTAGCACGAAGCAGTGCGCGGCGCGCAGGGGCCGCCCTTAAGCGACTCTGTTGGTTAAAGGCGCTCTCCGCGTGACGTTGGGCTTCACCGCTTGGTTGTAGGCGGTGAAGGCCAACGTTGTGTTCGGGGAGGGCGTCGGTGT